>DAIMZF010000021.1:0-37735 GCA_036734085.1 Aggregatilineales bacterium | reverse complement strand
CCAGCCGCTTCACCTTGCGAGAAGGTCGCGCCGCCCTCTTCTTCGCCACCTTGAAAAATTTGGATAATCAAGTTCACAATGTCGCTGGATTCAAACAGCACATGATACAAGCGGGTTAGAGCCGGCAGAACTTCATCATTCATAGATTTGTAAAAGTAGTCGGCATTGTCGCCCACCCATGCCCCACTCTCTAAAACGTGAACCTGCTGATGAATACGCGATAATAGGCGACGAATAAATTCACCATAATCCTGGAAGACCTGACCGAGTTTCGCCATTTCTTCATAATTAATTTCTGTTCTATCTGCCGGCATTTCCTAACCTCCAATGGATGTAGAAGAAGCGGACTATCACGCCCGCTTCTTCTGGGATAATGACATGCTTCGCCGTTAGATGGAGTTCCCGGCTTGCTCCGCTTGACGGGTGGTGGCGATGGCCTGGTCAAGCCGTTGGCTCAGGCTCTCGAACTTGTTCGCCAGTTCCTCAACACGGGGCTTAAGCACCATCTCGATAAACTTGGCCGCCGCCAGACCAATACCGCCGATGAAGGCTGTGGCCTTAAGTGCGGTTGCTACGGCATCCATCACCTGCAACACCACTTTTAATGTCTGCGAGGCGTCCATCAAACCAGAGGAGATTTTCTCCATCTTGGGGTAGTCCATATAAGTTGTAGCCATGATTCGCTCCTTACTATATTATCAGTTTTTACTGTTTCGGATGATAAAGTCTAGAAAATAGAGGCGAACTTATCCGCCAAACCGCCCACTAAGCCCGATACCTTGCTATCGGCGCTATCAATGATGCTGGTCGCCTGGTCAATGGCGGTTGTGATGAACTTAATACGTTCTACCACCGGGTTGCCCATGCCGGTAATCGTGCTGGAAAGCTCTTGTGCGAAGGCTTCGGCGTCGTCACCTTGCCATGCACCGGACATAATCTCGGAGATGAAGCCGCGAATGGTCGTGTTCAGGATTTGATCCACCACATTCATCTGAGAGAAGACTTTTTGCATCAGGCCGCCAACAATCTTGCGCGCCAGTTTCATTAAGATTGATTTGAAAATCATGGGTTTTATCCTCTTTATAGATTAAATGGTCGGGTTTAACCGAACAGACCGCGATTGCGTTGTTCAGCTTCGTACATATCATCACGCTCGATCTGGCAATATTCGCTCTCTTGCTTGAGCTTATCACTCAGGCGGCGGATAGCCGGGACGAAACGCGCCATAATTGCGTCGAAGAAGGCGTCGCCACCTTGCCCGATGAGTGCGCCGTTTTGCATGGTCTTGGCGATGTTGCTCATCGCCTGGGCGGTTTCTTCTAATGATTCGGCGCTGATGCGTAGGATGCTGACCATCGTGTCAACTTCCTTGTACTCCATTCTTTGCATGTCAGACATGATATTTCTCCTAAGGTTTTGGCTAACTGTTTAGAAAACTGACGAAACTACGCGCTGGGGAAGCCGGCACTGCCTTCTTCTTCCGCGCCTTCAAAGATGCGACAAATAGTGTTCACAACGCTTTCGGTCTCGCTGAGCGCGTCAATCAGACGTTGCATCGCTGGCATCACCGTATTGTCCATCTCTTGGTAGAACTTGTTTGCGTTGTTACCTACCCAGTTACCGCCCTTCAGGTTATCCAACTGGGAATTAATCCGTTGGGAGACCTGCCGCATTTGCTGGCTCAGTTCGCCAGCTTGCTTACCGTTGGTATTCATTTGCTCGTAGTTCACTTGTACTTCGTTTGCCGACATGGTTTTACCCCTTTCACTCTTTCGTAAATACTTCTGTCACTGATTGTTATGCGAACCATTGATGTTTGTAATTGCGATTGTATGTTCGCCGTCAAATCAGTTGTTCGTAATCAACATATCTGAAAGTCGTAAAACAAGTCAATAACCCTGAGCAAAAGATGAGAAAAAGGTACTGTGTGGCTGGCAAATTTTTTACAGGCTTTTACAGGTTTTCTGTATAAACCATCACGGGAAGATAATGTCGTTATCTTCCCGTGATGGTTTGATGTTGGCCTGACATTGGCCTGACGATGGGCAAAATTAACCCAAGAAAATCGTAATTAACATATTGACGACCATCAGAATGACCGCGAGGATAATAAAAATCAACAAAACCCGAGTCCAGTTCCGGCCTTTTTTGGGAGGTGGCACATCCCCGAAGATTTGCACCAACGCCGTGCGGAACTCCCCCACTGTCTTAAAGCGGTCTGCTGGCCGACGCATAATCGCCCGTGTGACGATTTCCGTCACTTTGCGTGGGTCTGGCACGTCACGCCGTTGTACGACATGCTCAAAATCTTTGCTACTGCGTATTTCATGGCGGATATCGTCATCGCTACGCAGGGTGTAGCGGTGGGCGGGCGTCCCGGCCAGCATTTCGTACATCAGCAAGCCCAGGCAGTACACATCAGTCGCGTTGCTCATCTCCAAAAATTCGTTCCCGTTCACAATCTCCGGTGCGGAGTAAGCGGGCGCGATGTGGTGACGAATTCTGCTCACCCGTTCCGCACTCATGCTGTCATTTTCCATCTGGAAGATAACGCCGCAGTCCAGCAATGTTGTACGCGGGATGCGCGTCTTTTCGTCCCGTGTCACCATGACGACATCCGGGTTAACGTTGGCATGTAAAAACTTGCCCAGCTTATGCACATTAGAAATTGTGTTGGAAAGCCCTATAGCAATCCACGCCGCGTCACGATACCAAGGCTCTGGGTTTTCCAGCAGAATATCGCGCAGGAACGCGCCGGAAACGTACTCGAACAAGATGTAATACTTGGTTTCATTGCGGAAGACGGCCTTGCCGTGCGGGGGGTCATCCGGGCTGGCGGGGAGGTAAGGCGGCAACCATACCGGCAAGCCGGGAATATTGTACGACACCAATTGTCGCAGTTTGTCCGCCTCTAGCTTGAGGATGTCCTCATGGCCTTTATGCGCGACCTTCAACAGAATTTTAACATCGCCTTTTTCCGTGTGGCGTTCCGCCTCGTAGATGGCGGCGGTACGGAACAGGCGCAACAAGCGCACCACTTTAATATCACCTAAATATTCCCCGTAAGTAAGTACCGTCGGTACATTCCCTACCGGGCAATCAATCTGTTGGCACCACAGATGCCCGTCACCGGACATTTGACCGCAACGTGAACATACCAGTTTCATGAGCTTAGCCCCTCCCCCTCTCGTTGTCTATTGGGATGTGGTTTGTACGCTAATAATGCCCTGATTGTGTGTTCTGCGCAAATGAATGTGTCTTTGTCGGTTGGACGGCGGTGTTCCGTCCAACCGAATTCATGCGGCCTCAAGGATTATAAAACTGTGCTGGCCGTTTTACAGATGCGCTTACTAACGTACCATTTGCGCAGAATTTCGATTGACGCCATAATGTGTTCATCATAGCCCAATAAACAGAGGGGGGTATCGTATGGCAGATAATCCTGCACTAGAAAAGCGCTTCGCAGACCGCCCACCGCGCATCCAGCCGGAGTTACCAGAAGAAAAAGTTCAAATCCCCAAGCCGCCGGAGGAAAATCAGGGGGGGATGTCGATTGTTCAATCGCTGTTCCCGTTGATTACCATCATCGGCTATGTGGCTGTCAGCTTTTTTGGACAGGGGCGCAACCTATTATTCATTATTCCGATGGGTCTTTCCGTCGGTGTATCCAGCGTGTATATGTTCTGGGCTTTCTACCAGAATCAGCGCGAATTCCGCGCACGTAAGCGCGAATACGATAACATGCTGGCGGAAATGCGCCGCGATATGGTAGCCTCCCACGACACCCAACGCAGTTTTTATGAATATAATTACACCGACCCGGTGACGACACTCAACATTGACGGCATTAACTATGACAGCCGCAGTGGGTCGCGCTTGTGGGAGCGCCGTACAGGGGATCACGACTTCGCCATGATGCGTATTGGCATCGGGGCGCGGCCTTCCACCGTGCTGTATGACGTTGATCGCGGGGAGAACGAAGAAAACCCGCAGATGAAAGACGCTATTAAACTGGCGGAAGACAGCCGTATTGTGTTTAATGTGCCCATCACGTTGCCGCTATATGCCGCGCACTACGACGAAAAAGAGATGGAAAAAACCGGCGAGGAAATCCCCATTCGTCACGCGATGGGCATTTCCGGTGAGCCTAAAGAAGTGTATCCGGTGGTGCGGTCATTACTGGCGAATTATGTCGCCTTCCACGCCCCCAACGATACCAATATCTTTGTAACAGGCGTGCATCAAGCGGAGAAAAACTGGGACTGGCTGTACCCGGATCGGGATAAATCCTATAACCACGCCAACAAAACCCCGCAGGAGCAAAAGAAGCCGCGCCAGCCACTTGTGCCGCACTTCGTTCTGCCCAAGTCCGACCGTGATGCGGAATTCTTTCCCATCTGTTTTGAAGATGCGGGCGGCAAGCACGAAGACCGCGAACAAGACCGCGTTGCTAAATTCTGGAAGCTCCTCCGCAACGAGCTAGAACGACGCGACCTGCGTATTCAGGATGATTCTAAACAGCGTAATGCGGTTAGTCTGCCGTTTTTGCTGGTCATTGTGGATTTGCTGGATAATTATAATCCGCGCCACCCGGACGCTTTCTTGGAGAATTCGCTTTTCCGTGATGTGGAAGCGGAAGCGGCAGTGGCTACCCTGCTTCAAAAAGGCTTATCGTTGGGGGCGTCGGTCATCTTTCTTGTGCCTGCCCGCCAGAAAATCCCAAGTGGATGTAATGCTGTGCTGGAAATTGCCCGCATCGTCAACGACGACCAGGATCGCGTTGATATGCGCTATGCGGAAGTCGGGCTGAATACGCCGCGTTACGTCGGCACGGCGGATACGGTCACACAGATTGACCGACTGGAACGCTTCGCCCGTAACCTTAGCCAATGGGCGGTACGCCGCAGTTATGGTGAAGGCATCCCGGATGCGGTCGGCTTACTGGAATTACACCGGGCGTCATCCGTCCCGGCGATTGACATTCCCGGCAGATGGCACGGCACACGTTACGCCACCAAAGGCCGCGAAGAAAACGGTAAAGAAGTAGAAGCCCCTGCCGACTGGTTGCGCGTGGCGATGGGCATTATGTCTAACGACGAAATCCGCAGGTTGTACTTTAAGGCCGACGGTGACGGTGTGCATGGCATGGTGGCTGGCGCGACGGGTTCTGGTAAATCCGAATTGCTGATGACCATGATTTTAGGGCTGGCGGTGGATTACGACCCTAGCATCGTCAACTTTGCGCTGATTGACTATAAAGGTGGTGCGGCCTTCGAGCCGTTTAAGAACCTCCCCCATTGTGTGGACATCGTGACCAACTTGGGTGGCGCGGCGGTTAACCGTATGTTCCGCGCTGTACAAGCGGAACTCAACCGGCGGCAGGCCATCAACACGTATACAGAATCCAAGCATATTGTGGACTACCGTCAACGTGGCCTGCACTTGATGGATCCCGAAGACTTTAAAGCCCGCTTCGGCCACGAGAAGACACCCTACCCGCACTTGTTCATCATCGTGGACGAATTCGCGGAAATGATGGAGGGCAACGCGGAATTTAAAGAGCAGTTGAACAGTATCACGCGCTTGGGGCGTGCGTTGGGCGTCGTGCTGATTTTGGCCGCGCAACGTCCGACAGGCGTCACCGACCAGATGCGTGCAAATATCAAGATGAAGCTGAGCTTGCGCGTGGAAACACGCGAAGAAAGCTCGGAAATGCTCCGCAGGCCGGATGCCGCCTATCTGCCGCCCGGCATTCCCGGACGCGGCTATCTGCAAATCGGTAACGAGAATCTGGAGCTTATCCAGGTGGCGTGGAGTGGCGCGAAGTATAAAGAGTACCGCGAATTACTAGGCATGAACGCCGGGCAAATCAACTGGAACGAATATGTTGATCGTCCGGTCATCTGGCCCGACCGCCTGGACAAAGAGCCGGACGAACCGCCACAATTGTTTGAAGTGCTGGTGGATTATATGGACAGGCTTTCGCGTTCCGAAACGCCCTATATGCCGCAGATGAAGCCCTGGCCTAACCCGTTGCCGCGTTATATGCCACTGGGGGAATCCGTACCGGAAAGCGGGCGTTATATCGAAATTGAAGACCGCCTGTATTTAGAGACACAACGCGACAAAATGCGCCTGCCCAACCAGGGCGATGAATTCCTTGACGTGTTGAACGTCAACGCGGCTGTTGCGCGGTGGCTGGCATGGGAACCGGGCGACGATAGCGGCGTAAAATATCCCTGGCTGGGTGTGGATTGGCAAGAGGACGCCATGCGGTGCATCGTCGGCATGGTGGACGACGCCAGCAACGCCCTGCAACGTCTGTTATGGGCGAACCTGCGACGCGGGCATCTGGCGATCTTCGGCGCGAGTGGTTGGGGTAAAACAACCTTCCTACGCACCGTTGCGACGGCTTTAGTCGCCGCCCACTCGCCGGAAGAAATGCACATCTACGTGATGGACTTCGGCGGACGCCAGCTTGAAATTCTGCGTGATTTGCCGCACGTCGGCTCCATCATCCGCCCGGATGAAACGGAGCGGATTGATCGGCTGGTGCGCTGGCTGGACGACGAGCTAGAGCGCCGCAAGCAGGTTTTATCCGAAGCACGCACAACCAACATCTACAGCTATAACAGCAACGTGATGAGCCGCCGCCGTGCCGGGCATACCGATAACCAACTCATCCCCGCTATTCTGGTGATGGTGGATAACTTCGCGGAAATCCGCGAGAACATGGAAGACCTCATCCTGCCCATTACGTCACTCGTCCGCGAAGGCTTGAGCAACGGCATACACTTTGTCGTCACGGGCGAGACAAGCAGTTCACTGGGCAAGCTCTACGGCCTGTTCAGCGACCGCGTGACCCTTAAATTAGCGGACTCATCGGAATACGGCGTCATCGTCGGGCGTGGCGCACCGGGTATGGAAGAAACACAAGGGCGCGGCTATGTGGTGATGAACCGCACCCCGCTAGAGTTCCAGACCGCGTTACCCATCGGCGTGACGGAAAAAGACCGCGCCAACGACAAAGACGAAACAACGGTGTTAGGCGAATTTGTGCAGAAGCTCAACCGGGCTTGGGTGGAAGGCCAACGCGACCCCTCCGTGTTGCCGCAACCCATCCGCGAATTGCCGGAAGTCGTCACCATCGAATCTCTGCTGGACATTCTGCCGGAAGTGCCGGAAGTCCCCTCCACCTTTATGGGTATTGATGACCGCACGCTGGGCGTCGCCATCGTGGAGCATCCACGCGGCCTGCCCCATTTCATCGTCACCGGGCAACAGCAGACCGGTAAAACCACCGCCTTGCGTAATATGATCCTGACGCTGGCCTTGCATTACAGCCCGCAACAGATTGGCATGGTGTTGATTGACCGTCTGGGCTATCTGTTTAACTATGGCGGAGAACACAGCCTGTCGGAGTTGCCGCATGTGTTAATGACCATCGCCGAACCGGAAGAGATGGACGAACTCATGAAGCATCTGGACTATGAATTCCGCGATATGGAACCGGAAAACATGCCCCCGCGTGAGTTATTCATCTTCATCGACAATTACGACGACTTCCAAGAGCTAAACCCCAAAATCGAGCGTTTGGCCGGGTTAACACGCACATCGCCGGAGCGCCCGGTGTTGCACTTTATCGTGTGTGGTAGCGATAACGCAATGCGCTCCATGAACGACTTCCTGCGGCGGATTTCGCGGCACGGGTTGTCTATGGATAACAAGAGCGTGCAAAACCAGCCCTTTAACGTCAGCTTAAAGCGCCAACTGCGCGATGCGGAACTCCCCATCGGGCGTGGCTTCGTGGTGCGCTCCGGCAAGCCCTTTATGCTCCAGGTGGCGCTACCCGCCACCAGCGAACGCGCCATCATCGAAGTGTTGGATAATTACATCGCACAAGTTGAACGACGCTTTACCGATGTGCCGCGTGCGGCATGGGTTCCCCTGCCAGTCGAGACAGGCGAAGCAATTGACCTGGAAGCGGTCTATGAACCGCACCTTGACCGCATCCTGGAATTGATGGTGGAAGCAGGCGAAGTGCCCAGCGTCGCCAGTGCTAAGATGTCGCTTGAGCTATCTATGGAGCTAGACCCAGAAAGTAACGCCCTGCTAGACATGATTAAAGCCGCCGAGTCGATGGGTATTTTGGAGAAACTCAATATTGAATTGGGCGGTGTAGGTGTGCCTGTCAGCCCGCCTGCCAGCGCGTCCAGCAATGGTGCGGAAGGTGAACCTGCCGACAGCAACGGCCACACAGAACCCGCCGTCCTCAACGCCGATGAGCCAACCGACGACCTGACCGATGCCGACGACCAACCCGCCGACACGCCCACCAGCGAAACAACGGAGTAAGTGAGCGATGAGTACGCACCCCTTAGCCAGCACCCATGCGGAAGTAAGCATCCGTATTTTGTCGGACGAGGCGCTACAACGCGCTTTCGTCCGGCACGATATTACTGTAGAAATGCTCATCCGGGCGACGTTATTAGAGTTCACCAAAGAGAAAGAACTCAACGAGAACAGCGATTATGCGCTGTCGCTTAATGGGCGCATCCTGCCGGAGGACGCCTTGATTGGTGAACTGAGCATACAGCCGACCGATGAGCTTATTCTGGGATATGTGCAGTTCACACGGGCGGAAGCCGCGCCTAAATCCGATACCAGCACCAGCCTGCAAATACGGCGTCTGGTACTGGTCTACGAAGGCCCGCCGCGTAAGGAATTTGTCATCAGTAATTATCCCGCCATCATCGGCAGGCCGGGCCTGGATGATGAAAAAGTGGTAGACACGGAATATCTGGCGGTGGATTTGAGCGCATTTGAGGACAAAGGCAAGCGGACGGTATCGCGCAAGCACGCCCGCTTAGTAGAAGTCGGCGGTAAGCCCGCTATCGAGAGCATTAACCCCAGTAACCCGGTGATGGTGGTGGGGCAATCGGTAGAAGTGGGTGAGCGCCGGGTGTTAGCCAGTGGGGATTTAATCCGTTTGGGCAACGTCTATCTGCGTGTGACGTTTAACTAACATAACCAGGAAAGCCTATGCCAGAACAATCATCACAGACGATTCGCCTGCTTGGTAATCGTTATCGTTTACAGCGTTTGCTCGGCAAAGGCGGCGCGGGGTCGGTTTATCTCGCCCGTGATGCTATTTTGAATCGTCTGGTCGCGGTCAAGACCATCAACCCGGATGTGCTTAAAGGTCTACAAGCCAGTTCACGCGGTAAAGACATGATTGAACGCTTTAACCGCGAAGCGCGCACACTTGCCAGCCTTAAGCATCCCAACATCGTCCAAGTGTACGATTACGAAGCCTACACAGGCGATAACGAACCTTTTATCGTCATGGAATACCTTAACGGCGGCACGCTGGATAGCCGCATTGCGGAACAACAAAGCGCGGGGAACCCCTTCCCCATCCGCGAAGTACGGCGCATTATTGGCGCGGTGGCGGACGCACTGCACTACTGTCATACGGGCGTCATCGTGGAGGATATGAACGACGCCGGAGAGATTACCCGGCATCCGCGCATTGTTGTTCACCGGGATGTCAAACCGGCGAATATCGCCTTTGACGACAAAAACACGCCCTACCTCATCGACTTCAGCATCACCCGCGACCTTGCCAGCGACTCGAATATGACCATTGGCGTTGTGCTTGGCTCGCCGCAATATATGGCGCCAGAGCAAATCGACCCGGATACGTTTAAGGCGGTCAGCCCAAAAACTGACCAGTACGCGCTGGCGGTGCTGGCCTACTATATGCTGTCGTTTTCGCATCCTTATGATGTGCGTGACCGTTACGGCCATGTGCCGGAAGGCACAACCAGCAAACAATACGACACCTATTTTGAGGCACACACCGACGATCTAGGCCGTCCGCGCCCTGTGACCAGTTTTAACCCTAAGCTATCCCGCCAAGTCCAGCAAGTGCTGGAACGCGCCCTGAAGAAAGTGCCCGACGAGCGTTACCCATCCGTCAAAGAATTTGCTGATGCACTGGACAAAGCCCTGCGTGCTTCGCCCTTCTCGCGCTTGCTAGACCGCCCCAATGTGCGTTTTACCGTCGGCAAAGGCGGCAAGGGCCGTCAGGCTGTGCCAACCGGCAAGCGACCCTTGCCCGTATCATTTGTTGGAGTGATGGTTGGTCTCATCCTGTTCTTGTTCGTCGGCGCGGCCATCCTCATCTTAGTTGAATCCAGCCGCCCCACTGGCCCCACCGCGCTTGAGCTAGACGCCACCGAGACAACCGCCGCGATTATCGCCTTTGCAATCACGGAAACACAGGCCGCCACCGAAACAGAGGCGGCCAACAACCTTGCCACACAGACTGCACAAGTACAAGCGGTCTTGCAGGCCACCGACGACAGCCTGACGGCGACACAAGCGGCACGAGACATCAACGCGACACAAACCGCCGTGCTGGAAGAAATCATCGCTACCAGTACCTCTATCGCGCTGACAGATGCCGCGATTGATGCGTCGCTCACAGCATTGGCGCAAGTCACGCCGACGCCCATCCCAACCGATACGCCGACGGCAACGCCCACCGAAGAACCTACAGCCACAGCCACAAATACGGCAACGCCAACAACGACTGCCACACCGACAGTCACAGCAACGGCGACATCTACAGCAAGTACGACGCCGACTGCTACACCGACCGCAACGCAAACCGCAACACCCATCCCAACGGATACCGCGACCGCAACCGCGACCGCCACAGACGAAGCCACAGCAACTCCAACCCAAACCGCCACAACTGAACCTTCAGCGACGGCGGCAGAAACAGCAACAGCGACTGAAACGGCTGTATCTATTGCGGCTGTCGCCACAGAAGAACCCTCCGCGACGGTGACAGCAACCCCAACACCATCAGCAACGGTCACAGCAACGGCGGAAGCCCCGCCTACCACGACCTCAACAGAGGAAGTTGAAGAAGCCGAAGAAACCGAAGAAGCCACGCTACCCACCCTTGCTCCCATCATTCCGCGTGTGGATACCGGGCTGATTTACTTCTCGTCAAATTTAGATACGCAGGCGAATCAAGAACTTTACGCCGTCGGGACAGATGGCGCAGGTCTGCGGCGCATCACCTTTAGCGATACAGATAACACCGACCCGGCACTCTCGCCGGATGGCACACGCCTGACTTATGTCACGCTGACGGGCACAAATTATGAATTGCGTGTCGTGAATGCCGTCGGCGGCAGGCCGTCCGTGCTAGTGCAGGGGGCAGAGGCTAAATCTAACCCCACATGGTCACCGGATGGGCAGGCGATTGTCTATGAAACGCTGGAAGACTCCGGCTTTTCTCGGCTGTGGCGTGTAGGTGTGGATGGGGGTGAGCCTCTGCCGCTAACAGACGGTACGTTCAACGCGCAGTCCCCGTCGTGGTCGCCGGATGGTGAGTTCATCGTGTATCAAAGCGATGCAGACGGCGAAATCGGGCTATACATCATGTCATCGGACGGCAAGGACGCGCAACAGTTGAGCGACACACTCGGCACGGATTTTAACCCGTCGTGGTCGCCATTGGGTGATCTTATCGCATTTTATTCTGACCGGGACGGTGGCGGCCTATACACCATCAGACCGGATGGAACGAACGTGCGTGTGGTTGTGCCGATTGCGGAAGTCGATAGCGCCTCGTGGTTAGCGGATGGCTCCGGGCTAGTGTTCTGCACGCGGGATAGCGCACAGGCGCAGGTTTATGTCATCGCACTCAGCACTGGCAATCTGGTGAACATGACGAACAATGCCGCGCTCAACCGTTGCCCCAGTGGATGAGTTAACCTGACGCGATAGCCAGTGAAGTTCACGATAGTCTTCTATAACAAAACGGGGCTGGCACATGGGTCAGCCCCGTTTTATATGGCAGGATACGTCATCCGGTATAACGGCTCAACGACACAGGCGGGCGGATGGCGGAACTACTGCGCCTCTACATTACCGATGCTAAAACCATCCACCATCGGCTCGAAGAATCGCTCATAGACCGCCGGAATAAATTCATCATCCGGCGCTTCTACCCAAATCAGATAAACCTGATTATTGGCAACGGTAGCGTATACCCGCCCTTGATATGACAGGCCGCCCCGTGTGACGGTATACGGACGTGCCAACCAGCGATGATTGCGCGTGTTGAGCGTGCGGTCAATGGATGTATTAATCGCCTCAGCGCCGGGCAGAACATCCCGCGCTACTACTAAATCAAGCGCGGCATTCAGGTTTGTGCTTTCCAGCGTGCTGAAAGCGACAAAGCGCACACTACCGGGCGTGTCTTCATAACGTGTCCAATCCCCTTGTTGGTTCTGCACCCATGTATAAGGGATGGGATAGGTTACTTCTGGTGTGAAGGGTTGGCGTCCGCGCCGGGTGTAATTGCTCAAATCCCACAGGACATCACTCTCATCCTGAGAGAAGATAGACGGGAAAATCTTCAGGTTGGCAAGCAATTGGTCGTAAATCGCGTTGATGTCGCCCGTGCCTGCTTGCGCTTCTGAGGTGAACACAAAGCCGGAAGAATCGACGGAGTCCAGTACGGCAATCGCCCGCGCATTGACAGTGCCCTGTGCGTTTTGATACGAGAAGTCAAAGGTAATCGCCGATTTTCCATCCACGACAACTTCGCTATATTGCCTGTCCCACTCAACATCCGGGAAGTAGAAGAGGAACACATCATCTACAATCGTTTCGATATTGCCCGGCTCGATGAAGCTAGGGTCGGGATAGTAGACGCTGATGCTACTCGTACCATCGGGGCTAACGCTCCGGTCAGCGAAGGTCACAAAATCCGTTGCCAGGAAAGACCATGTTTTAGGGCGTGTAAAACTAAACCCAATCCCTAAACTAGTGGTTGCGCGTAAATCACTGTCCCCGAAGTTATCGTTATTAACAGTCGTTGTCGCGGACACATACCCGGTCGTGCCGCCGAACGCTTCTAACAAGACACCGACATTATATTGACCATTTGGGGCTGGTTCATTACTGTATGTTAAGCCAGCGTCCGGCCAAATGTAGCGGTTGCCTTCCTCCTGCACCACACGGCCATCCGGTGTCACAACGGAGCGATACGCGATAAATTCCGAACCGGGCGGGATGGTGATAACCGCCAGCGCATTACTGCCCGTTGCCCGGCTGATGACGCGCTGTGTACGCCCGACGCCATCAAGTTCATTTAACGCATTACTAAAAACAACACTCACTTCATAGAAGTTAGTATCATTTGGCCCCCGATACACTCCATCCAGGAATGCGACACTCTCGCGGATAATTACCAGTTCATTATTACTACTATTACCGTCACTAACAACGGGCAGTGCAACATCCCATGTGATGATGTCATCAACGAGGCCATCATTCCATTGGTTAATGAGTGTGCTTTCGCCTGCTTCGTTGATGATTGGCCTTAATATGCGTTCAGAACCGTAACGAATGATTGTTCCATCCTGCTGGATGAAGTCATGTGTAGCGTCACCATGAGAGATATTGCGCCCTTCAACTTGAATTCGAATATTAAACGGTGATGCCACGCTAACTTCGCCCTCTGGATACACCAGGCCGACCGTAATTGTCGGTGCTTTGGGCGGGTGGAACGGTAAGCCAATCCCCGAACCTGCCCATATTTGCGGAGTCACCGCGTTGTAATAGTTACGGAGCATCCGCCCCCATTCCGTGAGGGTACTCTCGTTGAGATAAGTCGCACGGAAACCAGAACTTGCCTCTGGAAAGTGAATGTTGTAATAAGAGATTTCCGGCCCGATGTTTGCCCCTGCATTGTTATACAAAATAGCGGCATCCAGCGCGGTTAGCACAGCTTCGGCGGCACGGATTAATTCCGCATCCCGCGCTTCGGCAATCACCCGGCGCATCAGGCTTCCCAAGTCCACCTTGTCCGTGCTTCCGGCAAAGTGGGTATAGGTGTAGGTATTCACCCGTGCCGCGCCGAGCGTATCCGCATAGGCGTTCGGATCGCTATTAAACACACGCGCAAAATTCTCTACGGCTTGCGTCACCGGGTCGAAGTTTGTTAAATCGGTCACAGCATGGGTGAAGTAATCCGCGTCCAGGTCGCCACTAGCGATGATGTCTACGTCGATATAACGATCAACCAGTTCAACCGCTAAATCCAGCAGGTCAACGTCCTGGCGCTCAATCTTCAGGCGGTTCGTAAATAGTGTCATATCCAATGCCGGGTCAACGACAATTTCCGGCGAGGCCAATGACATCTCGAAGAAGGGCGCAACCCCAGTGAAGTATTCCACACTGCTCATAGAACAAGCATCGTTAATCAACAGGTTAAAGCGTTCCACACCGGCGGTCTGGGTGGCAACACGGAAGGCTTCGGTAAGTTCCGGCACGGAGATGATGGTATGCGGGACGCGGGGGATGTCGGCGGCGGCGGAGTCGTCGGTGATGATGCCGCGCCACCCTGCCCCATGACTTGCTAGTGCCACAGCGTAGTTATCCGCCGGGAAGTGACGCAAGCCCCACACCAGGAACTTAGCAAAGGTTGTGCCATCACCGGAATCATACGGGCCTAAATCCGCGATTGGCTCACTATCCAACGTAGGCGGAAAGCGGATAGTAGCGTCGTTGCTGACATCGGCCTGAACTTCAAAAATACGCATGGTTTGCCAGTCGCCATTATCGGCGGAGTGTTCCGGGCTACGGTCAAACAGCATCACAATCCGCACATTTTCCGTGCTACCGCCTGCCAGTTCAAATTCGTTAAAGTCGTTCTGCAACCCCCATTCAAGGTTATTATCACCGCCATAATACGCGAAGATTGTCCAATCCGCCTGTGGACGTGTCTCTACTGTGGGGAAGCCCGCCGCCACCAATGCTTCCGGGCTGATGTCATAGTCAATGGTGGTTGGTGCTGTAGTGGGCAGAACCTCAATCGTCATTTCAAACTCACCGAAGCTCTGCCCGCCCGCCACGCCGTAACGGGTTGCGATGGCGGTATAGCTACCGGCGGCGGCCAATGGGAAATCGATACGTGACGTTAAATCGCCGCGCGTCCGGTCATCATTCTCGTCAATGATGACACCGTTGCTATCCAACAGATACAGGAATGTATCCAGGTTGCCGGGATTATCCCCAACAGCAATGATGTCCAAAATAATCGTACTGCCATCATCCGCCACATTAAACGGGATTTCTGTGAAGGGCGTGTTGTCATCAATTGTGCCGTTAATCACCTGCCGGAAAGTACCGTCCTGCCCATATTGAGCCGCGTAAACGCCCCCCAAACTGGTGAATAAAACGAGCAAAACACCGAGAATTCGTCGCATACCGTTCCCTACTTTCAAACAAAATTGGAGCGCGTCTATATGACGCGCTCCGAGTGGCTATATTTGTGCGATTATAACGTACAACGGCCTAGCAAGCACGCGGATTTGTGCAAACACCTGACGTCGTTGTTGTGCGTGTATCTTCATAGTAAGCATCCAGGCCAGCGACGAACAAGTCCAGGAAGTCCTGGTCACCCGAAATATAGATCACGCCTTCAAACGTGCCGTAGAAGTCATCGAACTTATCGATTTCAACTTCAATGTATGCGTCATCTTCGACAACATATTCCGTGCCGCTTACAAACTCGATAACCTCAAACACCACAACCGGGTTTGTGCTGGCATCATAGCCGGGAACGGTACGAACCAACAGGTTCATCTGGAAGGTTTCAGTCTCGAAGACGGCAGAAGCGATGAGGTCTTCTTCGTAGCCAAAGGATGCATCGAAGCCTTCGGTGATGATGCTGGCGTAGGATGGGCCGTCTTCACGATAGAAGACCACTGGCGTAACAGAGGGCACATCCGCCAGAGATAGGCCATCATCATCAAATGTGATAGCCGAAGAAGCTAAAACGAACAGCACTACATCATCTTCTGTCTCGTGTTCGTCGGCAACGACTGTGGTTACGACTAGAGCAAAAACAATCAGCAGGAATAGCGCGATACGGGTTTGCATTTTCATTGGGTTATTCCCTTTCAATTAGGCGTTTTAACCAATATGTTTGACTGGTTTGGCTCTATTTTAGCGCAGATGACGCCGATAGAAAAACCAATTTATCCGAAAAATTTGTTACCCTGTCAATGTTTCGATGGCAGTGGCGGGATCGTAGCACTCCATAGACCACAACATAGACTCTTCACGCGGGCCGGACAAAACTTCCCAGTCCTTCGGTAATGAGTCAACATCTTCATCATCCGGGATTTGCAGATACAGGTAAATCACTGGCCCGGCCAGGCTGTAGGGGTCGCTATCCAACCCTAAGCACACACCCAGCCCGGCTTCTTCACCATCACTATCATTGCCCAACACAGCCAACAACATCTGATACACGTTCGCCAGCACGCCGTCTACCGTGTTCACCTGTTGGCCGAAGTAAAGCTCAAGCTCTGAACTGCTGGCGATGCCATTGGCCGCCAATACAGACAGGATAACTTCTTCGCTCAGTTCCACATCTTCCGCTTCGATGAGCGATTCCAGCCATTCCGCCGTTTGATCCATCGTCACCAGGAAGAAGGTTGAATCGGCTAAGTCCAGGTTGCGGCGCGTAATCTGACGGTCAATCGGGTTCGCCTGTGCCAGTGCCACCGCGATGCCATCCAGGATTTGAGTATTGTTCTCCGCCACGATTTCACGCACGGTTGCTTCGTTCACGGCGTTGTTTGTGGCGTTAATCACAACGACACCAAGTAACAGACCAACCACCACACCGAGCGCAACAAACAAGAGTTGTTGTAAATTTTTCATGATTATTTCCCCTTTTTAAACTTGGGCATTTGTAGTTTTAGTATAGCTAATAAGTCGTGATGATTGTGATAAAAACCTGTTTATAGTGTTCAATATAAAGGTTTTTTTATAATTACTGACGAACAGCAATCTGCACCGCCGGGCGGATTGCGTCCGCGACGCCGCGCACCAGCCGCATCCGTCGCCCATCTTCCACGCGATGCACCATCAAATCAACAGCATCCATAAAAGGCATCAAACGGCCTAAGTATGCCACCGCATCCCCCAACCACACAACCGACAAACCCGTTACATCCGCA
Organism: Aggregatilineales bacterium; assembly: GCA_036734085.1. Taxonomy (GTDB): domain Bacteria; phylum Chloroflexota; class Anaerolineae; order Aggregatilineales; family Phototrophicaceae; genus J038. Next base: position 20,672 of record DAIMZF010000021.1, on the reverse strand, counting down.
CGCGGACGAAGTGCGGTCAAGTCGCCTGTCTGTACATGAATAATATAGACTGTTGATCGTGTCCCGCGTAAGTTATTCCATTGGATTGTCGCAAGCTGTACCCCATCTGCTGACCATGACGGACGTTCCACAATACCGGTCATCAGCACGCGACCCTCTGTGCCATCGGCGGACATGACCGCCAGCGCATAATCTTCCCCACCCACCCACACGCGGAAGGCCACCTGCGCCCCATCCGGCGACCACGACGGCAAATCATGGTAATCGCCTTGCGGTGTCAAAGTCACAGTTTCATCCGTTGAGGGGTCATAAACGCGGATGCGTCCGCCGGAAGTGTAGCCGATTCTGCCATCCGGCAACCATACCGGGCGCTCCCCACCTTGATCTAACACGGTAGATTCACCCGTCGTCACATCCACCACCACCAGCCGATTGCGCGCGTCGTAACGGGCATCGAAGGTCACGCGGCTTAAATCCGGCGTCCACGATGGGCGCACATTGTATGGATACGTGCCACGATCTATCCTCACCTCTGCACGAATTTCTCCCGCCAGCGTCATCACCAGCAAACGTTCATCATCCATATAGCCGATTGTGTCCTCATCCGCGTGCCATGCAATGCCCTCACACGCGAACGCACAGGTCGCAAGCTGGCGCAGGTCGTCGGCATCATCAGCAGACACGATAAACAGCCCTGCCCCACCTGCATCTAGCGGCATGGAGAACGCAATGGTTCTCGTGGGTGATTCGTCTGTCGCTTGGGTGGATTTTGCATCTATATAAAGGAAGGATGAAATAGAGAGCAAAATCAGCAGAGGTAAGGCGCACCTTACCCCGCTAATCATCATATTATTATCCATCAAAAAAGGGTTGTTGTCGCTGAACATATCATCCACCCAATGTACGCGCCCGATGTGCGCTACCTATCAACATCTGCAACTTAAGCCATGCTGATTATAAAGCGCACTGATGGGTTATCGCCAATGGATAAGCGACAACAAACGAACAAAAAACGAACAAAAATGAGCAAACACTAGCCACTCGTCATCGCGGTGGCATAACTCAACACGATTTCATCGCGCTCTTTGGCCTTCGTCTGGAAGATAACTTCCGCGCCTTCCTGCCACATCTCTGTAATCAGTGTTTCGCCGGGAAAGACGTGCTTGCTAAAGCGTGTGCGGATGCCCTTAAAGCGTGTCGGGTCATTGCCGCAGAAGTGCTTAAGCACGGCGCGTCCGGCAAAGCCAAAGGTGCATAGGCCATGCAGGATAGGCCGTTCAAAATTACCGATAGCGGCCATTGCCGGGTCAGCATGTAACGGGTTGATGTCACCCGAAAGCCGATACAATAAGGCCTGGTTTTCCGTCGTCTTTTCCTCAACCACCACATCCGGCGGGCGTTCCGGCGGTGTGCCGCTTTTATCGGATTCACCCCGTTCGCCACCGAAGCCACCCGAACCGCGTATGAACATCGACGCCCGTAACACGGCCAAATCATCTCCGCTTTCGTCCTTGCAGGTCACATCATTGACGACCAGCATCCCGCTTCCTTTGTCGTAAATAGCACTGATGACCGGGTGGCACGTCACCGTCCCGGCAGTGGGCAGGGGCTTGTGCAGGGTCAACGCTTGCTCACCGTGAACCAACATCATCGGGTTAAACGTAATATCCCCAATGCGCCCGGATAAAATATCATGGATGGTCTGCGATGTGTAAATCACGGCGAAGGTGGGCAAAACCTGAAAGCCCGTCGTGCTGAGTTCATAGACAAATTTTAGCTCGTCCTGGTCGAGTGGGTCAGCCGGAGCGCCCACCCCCAGCGCGTACAGCGCGACATCACGCGGCGTATAAGTAAAGGTAAACGGCTGTTGGGGTTTGCCAACGGCGGCTTGGACTTGTTCTAAAGTAAAAGACATGGGTTTAAATCTCCTTTTGGGTCATTTTTTAATAGTGTGGCATGTTCGGATGCGTTGTGCAATCAGCAGTGATTATTCTAACGTTTTGCCGTGCGATTTTGACACATCATTTTGATTGGGAATGATGCAAGTGAGCGAAGTTGACGAAAATAGAGACAGGATCGAATGTCCATATTGTGGGGAAATCTGGATAAATGCACGCTGGTCTATTGGGCTATTTGCCACAAATTATCGACGTTCTGCGTTAACTTAAGTATGCTCACAAGTGGGATGCTTCCCTCCTTGTTGCTTTGGTTTTTAAAGCACGCCATCTGCCGACCACCGCATGTATCCCGTTTTTGCCCACCTTTTTAGGTCAAGGAGTAGATTGTTTTGAGAAAATACCGTTTCATATGTGCAGTTGTTTTATTTATTTTGTCGTTTGGCCTGGTACAAGCACAAACCGAAGATGTGCCCCCCCCACCGGACACAGTAACGGTCATCGGCACAATACAGGAAGTTTTTGGTTGTGAGGCCGGGCAAACAGATTGTGACGCCACAGCTTTAACGTTTGATACCGCCAGCCTGATATGGCGCACAACGTTAGATTTACCTGCGGGAGACTATGAATACACTGTTGCAGTCGATGGTGTGGAGGACGCCTCCCCGCCGATACAAATCAGCTTGGAGTCGGATAGACGTGTCATCTTCTTATACAATCACGAGACCGGATGGTTTGCTGATAACGTGAATTACATCGTGGCAAATGTGGCGGGGAGCTTTCAGTCCGAGCTAGGATGCCCATCCAACTTAGGCGCGGGTGGCGATTGGGCGCCGCCTTGCCTGCGGACTTGGCTCCAAGATGCGGACGGTGACGGCATCTACACCTTCATCACCAACGGCATCCCTGCGGGCAGTTATGAAGCAAAAGTCGCCCTGAACGAAAGCTGGTCATTAAATTACGGCGCAAACGGCGCGAGTGATGGCGCGAACATCCCGTTTGACGTGGCGAACGATGGCGACACAATCGCGTTTTTGTTCAATACGGCGGATAATTTGCTGACCATCAACACAGATGGCGCTACAGAACTTGGTGCAGGCTCCGCGCAAGGGGCAAGCGGTGGTGAAGGTGTCGCGGTGGATGCCCCTGCCCGCCCATTGAGCATCGAACAGCCGGATTTAGTGGTCGTGCCCGGAACAATCCAGAGCTTATTGGGTTGTAGCGGCGACTGGCAACCGGATTGTGAATCTACCGCATTAACCTATCTGCCGGAGTATGATGTCTGGCGTGGCACGTTTGACATCCCCGCCGGAGATTACTTCTACAAAGTCGCTATCAACGGCAGTTGGAGTGAGAACTATGGCGTCGGGGCGGAAGCTGGCGGCGCGGACATCGCGCTTTCTTTAGTGGAAGATACGACGGTTGTTTTCTACTACGATCACTTCACAAACTGGATTGCGGATAGCGTGAATCAACAACTCGTTACCGCACCGGGCAGTTATAATTCCGCGATTGGCTGTAGCGGCGATTGGCAACCGGATTGCTTACGCTCATGGATGCAAGACCCGGACGGCGACGGCATTTATGTTTTTGCGACGGAGGACATCCCGGCGGGCGATTATGAAGTTAAAGTCGCTATCGGCGGCAGTTGGGCGATTAACTACGGCGCGGATGGAATCAGCGATGGCGCGAATATCGCGTTCAGCGTGCCAGAAGATGGGGTGAAGGTCTTGTTTGTTTATAACGCATCGGATAACAAATTATCAGTCGGCGTCGGCCAGCCGGTGAATGTGGGGCGTGTGGTGAGTGTTAATCTGCGGCAAGCCCAAGCCCATTGGGTGAGCAGGGACACAATTGCATGGAACGCCCCGCTCGGCGCAGGCATAAGCTATCAACTGCATTATGCGGATACTGCTTCGTTAGAAGTGGAAGACAATGCAATCACAGGCGGCACTGTGCTGGAATTAACGGTTAATCCTGATGGGCTAAGCCCAGCAGTGACCGACAAATTCCCGCATTTAGCCGGGTTAACAGCCTTGCAAATCAGCGCGGAAGACGCCGCACTTGTGCCGGAGATTCTGCGCGGTCAATTCGCTATTGCCGCTTATGAAGGTGGCGAATTAGTCGGCGGGACTTCCTTACAGATACCGGGTGTTCTGGATGATTTATACACGTTTGATGGCGCGTTGGGCGTCACCTATGCGGATGATGTGCCCTCTATTGCTGTGTGGGCGCCCACAGCACGGAATGTTAATCTGCACCTGTTCACAGATTCAACGACTGATGAAGCCGAAGTACTGCCGATGGATTATGACGCGAATTATGGTGTCTGGTCTATCACGGGTGAGCCGGACTGGACTTACCGCTACTATCTGTTTGAAGTAGAAGTCTACGCGCCGAGTGTCGGGCGTGTCGTCACGAATTTGGTGACAGACCCCTATTCTTACAGCCTTTCCACCAATAGCACACGCAGTCAGATTGTGGATATTTACAACGATGCGGCGCTTATGCCTGCCGGTTGGCAGGACGCCACCAAGCCCGCCTTGCGTTCGTTTACAGACATCACCATTTATGAACTGCATGTGCGCGACTTCAGCGTGAGTGACCCCGCAGTTCCGCAGGAACTCGTCGGCACGTTTGCCGCCTTTACCGTAACGGACTCTTACGGAATGCGGCATCTGCAAGGGCTGGCAGACGCCGGGCTAACCCACCTGCATCTGTTGCCCGTGTTTGATATTGCCACCATTGATGAGGACAAATCCACCTGGCAATTGACCGACTTTGAAGAACTAGCCGCCTTCCCGCCGGATTCCGACGCACAGACCAACATCTTGGATCCCATCCGCGACCAGGACGCCTTCAACTGGGGGTACGACCCGCTTCACTTCACAGTGCCAGAGGGCAGTTATGCCACACAACCGGATGGCGTCCAGCGTATTATCGAGTTCCGCCAGATGGTGATGGCACTCAATGAAAGTGGTCTGCGCCTTGTGATGGATGTGGTATACAACCACACCAACGCCGCCGGGCAAAATGAAAAAGCAATCTTTGATCGCATTGTGCCGGGTTATTATCATCGCTTAGATGCGAATGGTAATGTTGCGACAAGCACTTGTTGCCAGAACACCGCCACCGAGCATCACATGATGCAGAAGTTCATGCTGGATTCACTGCATACATGGGCGGTTGCTTACCGTGTGGATGGCTTCCGGTTTGATTTGATGGGCCATCATATGCTGGAAAACATGATAGACGTTCGGGATATGCTGGACGGCTTAACGATGGATGAAGATGGCGTAGACGGTGCTTCTATCTATGTTTATGGCGAAGGCTGGAACTTCGGTGAAGTGATGGACAACGCACGCGGGGTCAACGCCACACAGGGCAATATCGGCGGTACGGGCATCGGCGTGTTTAATGACCGTCTGCGCGATGCGGCACGCGGCGGTAGCCCGTTTGATGGTCAGCAACATCAGGGCTTCATCACCGGGTTAGCGACTGCCCCGAACGACCTGACGCCCGGCACAGAGGCGGAACAACTGCAACGGCTCTTACTGTTCAGTGACCAGATTCGCATCGGGTTAGCGGGTAATTTACGGGATTACACCTTCCTCAATGCACAGGGCGAAACCGTCACAGGTGCGGACATCCTCTACAATGGCGATCCGGCAGGCTATACGCTTTCTCCGCAGGAAAACATCGTCTATGTGGCCGCGCATGATAACGAAACATTGTGGGATACCGTGCAATACAAAGCGCCGGACGGGTTAAGTATCGCCGAGCGTGTGCGGATGAATAACTTAGGCGTTAGCATCGTGGCACTTAGCCAGGGTGTGCCGTTCTTCCACGCGGGTGACGAAATGTTGCGCTCTAAATCACTTGACCGCGACAGCTATAACTCCGGCGACTGGTTTAATCGGCTGGACTTCACCTATAGCACCAATAACTGGGGCGGTGGCCTGCCGCCGAGTAGCCGTGATAACTGGGACATCATCGCGCCGCTACTGGGTAATGCTGATTTAGCCGTAGAAACAGCCGACATCTTAAATGCAGTCGCACATCTACAGGAAATGTTGCAAATACGCCAGAGTTCGCCCCTTTTCCGCTTGCAAACTGCGGCAGATGTTCAAGCGCGTCTGACGTTCTATAACGTCGGGACGGAACAAGTGCCGGGCGTTATTGTCATGGCGCTATCCGACGAAGTGGACGGTCTGCCGAGCCTTGATGACAACTACGCGATGGTTGTTGTGGTCTTTAACGGGCGGCCTGATGTTGTCACCATAGATGTAGCGGACTTCGCTGATATGGGCTTCGTGCTACATCCGGTACAAACTGCGTCTGATGATGCGGTTGTGCAGGAAGCAGGTTACGACACACAGGGCGCGTTTAGTGTGCCCGGACGCACAACCGCCGTCTTTGTTGTACCGCGTTAAACAAACCATGCGTTAATGGGGGTGCGGTGATAATCACCCACCCCTGCTATAATACTAAAACCACGAGAAACGAGCGAGCAAGGCGGTAAAAAATGGCTGTAAGAATCAAACAACAGGTAACGCCGGAAGAATTTGAAGCATTTATCAACCTGCCCGAAAACAGTGACAGGACTTTTGAATTTATCAGTGGGGAGATATTTGAAGTGCCTTCCAACCCATACGCTTCAAAAATTGCAGGTAAAATTTTTGGTGAAATCTATATTTACCTCAAAACAAATGACATCGGCCATTTAACAGGTGAGGCAGGCGGCTATAGGGTCAGTGGCGAGCGTTATGCACCCGATGTCGCATATATCTCTTATGCACGTCAGCCAGAATTAGCGGGGCAAGGCTACAATCCTAATCCGCCCGAACTTGCTGTTGAAGTCATATCCGACCCGAATAATGCCGAAGAACAGCGCAAACTCCGCTTGAAGATGACAAGCTATCTGGCGGCGGGGGTGATTGTATGGGTGGTGAACGCCTTTGATCACACAGTCGAAGTACATGAAGTGGGCAAAAACGCACAAGTCTTGAGCATTAAGGACACGCTGACGTGTGATGTTCTGCCCCGCTTTGAATTGGCAGTGAAAGACATCTTCCCGAAGGACAAATAATTTATAGCGGCCAGCACGGACTCAGCGCAACAGCCAATCGCTGACGCTCTTACGCCCATTCTGCCGCAACTGATGGCGCATCCGCCCGAAGATGTCTACGCCCATTTGTGACAGAATATGAGGCACATCAATCGGCACCCAGTTCTCAACAATCGTTTCATCAGTGCAACGGTAGAAGTCCATCACCCGCATGACGATGCGCTTGCCAGTCGGCGGCATCCCTAAAAAGCCAACGCCGGTATGTGTCGCCTGCAAGTAGCCCCAACCACCCGTCACCGCGTACTGACCATCCCCCACACGGATGAAATGCCCGACATCACTCCCACCACGATCTGGAAAAGCAAACAGAAACGGAATTTGATGATAGTTCTCGAAGCCCGCTAACCCCCGCGTTGTGCCAATCCCCGCCGGGCCGTACCACATCATCTGCGGATGCCAATGATCAGCCATACGCATCACGTCGAGTACATCGCGGAAGGGGGGCCGCCCGTCGTAATCGCCAAGCGCGGCGTGCATCGCCAGTACCCGCGTAATCGTCGCCTGTGAAGTCGCATCCTGCTGGGGTGTGAGCATCACGCCGTCATGGGTCATCGGTGGCAACCAGCGCATCTCGCGCCCTAAACTGGGCGCAATTGGATAGTAGCCGACCTGATGGAGCAAATCCAGCCAGTCGATGAAAACATAACTTTCGGCGATTTTACCGTCTGACAGGCGATGCGCTTCCGCATAACGCACCGAGACCACCCCATCCGTCGGCGGGATGTCGAGCCAATCGCCCGCGAACGTGCCCACATAATGCCCCATGCAACTTACCCAATCCGCGTTGTTGTAGTGGCCGCCTAGCACAATGTCGTTACGGCGTTCAGCGTCCGGCAGAGCATCGCGCAGGGGTAACCACAATTGAGCCAGCACTGAATCCATGCCATGTAATTCATTAACTGGATGCGTGACATTCACGCGGGCATCGTTGTGGTAGCCATCCTGCAGGGCTTCGTTCAATTCCCCCTGCCCCGCCTGCGTCAAGGCATCCATGATGGCGATGACACGCGCTTTGTTAGCGATGTTGCGTGTCTGGTCGATGGGGGTATAGGTGTAATCTGATGTGATGATACGTGACATAATCTTAACTCAACCTTTCACTGCTCCACCCGCCAGACCTTTGATGAGGTGGCGTTGGAAGAAGATAATAATAAAGATGATGGGAATGGTGATTGATACCGCGCTGGCATTGGATAAAGGCAACAGCCGCACGTCCTCGCCACTGGTGAAGCGCGAAATCCCGACTGGCAACGTCCATAGGGTGGAAGTCAACAACCGGGCCAGCAAAAATTCGTTATAAGCCAGCAACAGCGTAAACAGCGCAGTCGTGATGATGCCCGGCCATGTGATAGGGATAATCACTCGAAAGAAGGCCGTCAGGCGGTTGCATCCATCAATCATCGCCGCTTCTTCAATCTCGCGTGGGACTTCCAGGAAGAAACTGCGGAGCATCCAGATTGTGAACGGTTGATTGATGGCAACAAACGTGATGATGAGCAGGATATAGGTATCATACAAGCCGCTGAGTTGCGCGAAGTAGTAATAAGGCAGGATGAAGGCCAGGCGGGGCAAAGCGCGGAAGGCCAACGCGCCAAACAGCAACACCACCCCAGCATTGCCACTATAACGTGCCAACCCATAACCCGCCAGACAACCAATGCTGATGGAGATAACAACCGTCCCGACAGTGACGATTAAGCTATTGACGAAGTAATTGTAAAAGCTGGCAAAGCGCACAAAATTGGGCAAAAAGATAATTGTTGTGATGGCGACGGCGGCCAGCCCAAAATAGACAGTACTAGACCCGACGCCAGTCCGCGCCGCGCCTACCGCAATACCCATCAACAACACAGCCATCCCCGCGATAGCCAAGACTATCGGCGTGAGTGACTCCGGCTCTGACCCAAGCCACAACACCTGATAGTTCGCCCATGTCGTGCGGAACGTCTGGTTATCCGGCACAGCGGATGTTGCGAGCAGAAAACCGCCCACCACGATGAGCAGGATACCGGCCAACACCGCATAATGGGCAATCCGGGTCGGGTAGGTTTCGCGACGACGGGTGAAGATGAATGCCATGACAATTATCAGCGCCAGCACCACCGCGATAAACACATTATTTTCTACCAGTGCCACCGGCATATAGCGCGGCACGCGGGCGGTCGCATCGCGGGTAATCTGCAAGGATGTAATAATCGACATGACAAACGGCAGAACGCTATAAATCACCCAGAGGATTAACCCCAGATGGATGAGGCCACGTACCCATGGGTTTTTGGTTTGTTGCATCAGCGTTCCTCCCGTTGCTGTTTATAAGTGAGGTATAAAAAGGGTATCAGGATGATAAAAATACCGATAACAGTCAGCACGCTCATGGCGTTGGCGCGGCCTAGCCGTTGGAACTGCACCGCCACGCGATAGTTGTAATACATCAATGTTTCCACATGACTATAAATAGGGTTTTGCTTGGTCAGTACAAAGATGCTATCGAACACACGGTAAGCATCCATGATGTTGATGAGCGCAATAAAGATGAACAGGGTTTGCAGGTGCGGTAGCACGACATAACGTAATCGCTGGAACCAGTTCGCGCCATCCACCAGCGCGGCCTCTATCGGCTCCTCTGGCACGGTCTGTAACCCGGCGAACAGCGTCACGACGGCAAAAGGCGTCACGTACCAGATGGCATGAGAAAAAACCAATACAGAGATGTTAGATACTGCGAAAAAGTTGTAATCAATGCCCAGCAGGTTATCCAGAATGTAAGGGTAAAGCCCGTAACGGTCGAATGCCTGGCGATAGATGAGCGTGCCGACGATAGGCGTTACGATGAACGGTAACAGGGTGGCCGCGATGTAAACCCCACGAAACGCCCGTATCTGATCCAGCATCAACGCAATCACCAGCCCCAGAAAAATCTGGATTGGCACAGTCACCGCGATGTATTGTAGGGTGAAGATCAGCGCATTCCAGAAGCCGCTATCGCTGAGCATATAGATGTAATTATCCAACCCGACCCATTCCGGGCTGGTGACGTTGCGAAACGAGATGAAATGAAAGCCCAGCCACACCGCACCCGCCAATGGCACAACCATCAGCGTAATCATCATGATGGCGCTAGGGCCAACGAAGAATAAGAACTGCCGTTTGTTCATTGTCAGCTAACTTCCTGCTCGCTCAAACGATTATTATGTGAGCGCCGCGTATAAACGACGATGAGCGGAGGCACGCCCCCGCTCATCGTCAAAAACTTTACTCAGCTTATTGGATAAAGCCCTGTGCGGTGGCTTCCTCGATGTAAAGCGCCGCCGCCGCGTCCAGTGCTTCCTGCGCGGTCATGTCACCCGTAGCGACCATCGGCAGGAACTGCCCCAGTGCGGAGTTCAACACGGCCTGCGCGGGGTTAGTGGTGCCAGGCCCACCTTCCGCGATGGTCTGTAGCGATGCGGCGGAGTAACGCGGCGCGAATTCTTCCGCACCGTTGCGCGGCACTAAGCCAAATTCCGCCGCCCGAATTTGTGACTCCAGGTCGGAGGCTTCCATAATAATCTGGAACAGTAGCTCAGGGTCAACGGTGGTGGTGGCCGGGATAGCGAAGAAGTCGCCCCAGGCAATGCCGCCACGAATGCTGTAGTCTTCGCTTGGGAACAGTGCCGGTGCGAACTCAATCAGGCCGACCGTGTCCGATAGTTCGGGGTCGTCCATCATGGCGGCGCGGCTGGCCCACATATGCCCCATCGCAATGCTCCCGTTGGCAAGACCTGCTTGCAGGTCATCGGTAGATAGCGTCAGGCCGTCTTCACCCATGCAGGCATCCACCACATCCATCATCAATTCCAGCGAAGCAACGCCGACTTCATCATTGAATATGGGCATGTTGTCTTCGTCTAATAGTTCACCGCCGAAAGCGTTGTACACATTGACCCACTCTGTCTGCCATGCCCATCCCGCAGAAAGCACCATAGCAAACGCGAAGTCGATGTCTAATGCATCGTTGTCCATCGCCTCACACGCCGCAATCAGTTCAACGTAGGTTTCCGGTGGTGTAATCCCGGCTTCTTCCAGGATGGCGGTGTTGTAGTAAAAGTGCTGGGTATTGACCACAATCGGCATCCCATAAATGATGCCGTCCTGTGATACCGCATCGAAGTTGGCTACCGAGATGTCATCCAGGTCGTATTGCTCGCTGTACTGCTCAATCAGGTCATTCAACGGCAACAACCAGTCCAGCGAAGCCATCTCGCCGATGAAGGCGTTACTGCCATGAATGATGTCGTAGGGCGAAGCGCCACGACTGCTGGCGGCCAGGCGCATCTCGCTTTGTGCGTCCGCACTGGCGAGTAACTGCACGTTGACTGTGATATTCTCTACAGCGCCACACTTCTCTAATTCTTCTGCGTAAAAATCCATAATTGGGAACGTCCAGCCAATCACGTTAATCTGTACCGCTTGTGCAGGGGCGGCGACGTTACATTCACCTGCTTCCTGCGCCATCGTAGGGACACTAGCGACGAGTGCCAGCATCAGCAAGGCGAAAAGAGTGATAAACTTTTTCATAATTAAACCTTTCTAATCCAACAAACCTGACTTTAAAAAGGCGCGTTCTGTTTATGGAACGAGCGCCACCTTTCCCAAAAACTAAAATCCTCATCCTGACGGGCGGTGAATCTGTTTGAGGAGCGCGAACTCATCAAATACCGTCCACTCGTTCTGAATTTTGCCGTCCGTGATGAGGTGATGACTAACGCCTAAGATGTTGATGCGCTTGCCAGTTGGTTCGCCATAAATGCCGAAGCCGGTGTGTGTGCCCTTCATACGCCAGCGCGTCGCGGTGCGGTACCCGGTTTGCGCGTCCCCCACATAGCAGAAGTGCTCCACAGTGACGGCTAAATCCGGGAAGGGGGCAAGCAAAGAAAGCACATAGGCTTGATAGTCGTTATGGCCTGTGATACGGCGCGCCGATGCTGATTCGACATAGAGTGTCTCCGCGAAGTATTCACGGATGGTATTCAGCAAGCGCCAGTTCCAGATGTCGTGTAAAACGCGCCGGATGAAGTTTTCCGGCTCGAAGTGTGCGGACTGCGGCAACGTCGGCGGGGGCAACTGCCCCACGCCGCGCTCAATATCGCCTTCGATGACGGGCATCATGCCGCCCTCATGCTCTTTGCGTGCTATTTGTTGTGCGGTCGTAATCGGGTTTAGCCCCAATTGGCGGATGAGCATCAACTCATCACGGACGAGCCACTCCTCGACAATCATATTTCTCAGGCACAGGCAGTCCGCTACGGCCCGATATTTAATCTTTTTGCCAGTCGGCGGGCCATACTGCGACCAGCCGCGATTAGTGCCCGTGTGCGTCAGCCGATGCGAAGAATACAACCCTTTCACATCATCCCCGCCCCAGATGACTTCGTCGCCATACAGACGGCGGTCGGGGTATGCGGCTAATGTGCTGATTGTCCCGGCCATCACTGCCTCACGTCCGTGACTTGTGCCGTCGGAGGTGTGTACCTGTATGGTATTGGCGTAATAGTCGTACAGCCTGCCGATGGCTTTTTCTTCCCATATTTCATGCGTGATGCGGATGATGTAATCCACAAAATCTTCAAATTTTGGGTCAAAGCCCGCCATACCCTGCCGTTGGCCGTTGGCGGCGTCCTTCATGAATTGAATGTCCACCTTATCACGCAACGTCATGTTATGATGTCGCTGGTCGTCGCGTGGTGGCTCGTCGTTGTAATCCATAGAGTCCTCTTGAATAATGGCTATTTCCGGCTTCCGAAAACGTTTTCGGAACTTGCTAAAATAAAAAGTTCGTCACAAAAAACATATCAAAATCATCAATGTGTGATGCTGTGTTGCTACGTGTAACGGGCACGGGCGGTTGAAGCCCGTATGATGAGTTCGACCGGAACAGTCTCCTGCACGACTGCCGCCTCTGGATTTTCCACACGCTCATTGATGATGTGCAGTACACGCTCACCGATGCGCTGTAACGGTTGAGCAACGGTTGTGATGTGCGGAATGGTCATTAACCCGGCACGCAAGCCATCAAAGCCCATCACGGACACATCCTCCGGCACACGAAGCCCCCTGCCCCGCAACACATTAAGCGCATCAACGGCTACCAAATCATGAAAAGCAAAGATTGCCGTTGGTGGCTCGTGCAGGTCGAGCAGTCGCTTGGTCGGCTCTACGCCGCTGTTGGGTTCCAGGTAAGTCTCGACAATCAGTTCATCGTTGGGCGCAATGCCGCAATCACGCAGAGCATCCAGGTAGCCCTGCAAACGGGCGATGCTGGCCGTCTGTAGCTGGGGGCGCGTCGTGAAGCCAATCCGCCGATGTCCAAGCGCAATCAGATAGCGCGTCGCCTGATACGAACCACCGTAATAGTCCGGGACGACGTAGGATACGCGCTCATCCATAATCTGCCGTCCCATCACTACAAACGGAAAACGGCTGTTGAGCAAAGTCTCGATGGTGGCGTTGTCGTAATGCGTGGAGAATAAAATCACGCCGTCAATCTCCCCTGTGCGGCATACCTTCAGCAGGTGGCCGGGGTTGTCGTGCGTGATGGTATAAACAAGCAGGTCTTTGCTCAGGGCTTCCGCCGTCAGCGCCGCGCCGGGCAGAATGCCGGATAGATAATCCACCACATAATCAACCGCCGTGTTCAGGAACAGGCCGACTTTATCGGTACGACCGCGTTGGAGGTTGCGTGCAGAGGCGCTCGGCTGATAGTTCAGTTCGCGGGCGGTCTTTTGCACTAATTCGCGTGTTTCTATTGCGACATCCGCATAGCCATTCAACGCCTTAGAGACGGTTGAAGTGGACAGCGTGAGTTGTCTTGCAATATCGCGGATAGTGGCAGACATATTCCCCTACCTGGACGAAATCGTTTTCGAGATTAAATGACGATAACACGGATTTAACACAGGCGCAAATTTTCGTCATGGCGAATATATCCGATGAATATTTGACAAAATTTCGCAGATTGAGTAATGTTTGCATACGTATGCAGTCTTTAGCGTATCCGATGCCTTGCACATAAAGGAGTTCCGCATGGCGCACCCCAAACAAACAGCCGATAGCATGGCGAAGCGTGTGATGCGCTTCCGGGAATTGAAAGATAAAGGCATTCCAATCATGTTTATTGATAGCCTGTTACCTAACCATTACCGCATGAATTACGCAGTCATCGGGGATACTGCCAGCGAAAACCCCGACTTTGAAATCCAACGGGCGATTACCGACCCGCACAATTACCAGATTGGCATGGGCTGGTCGCCACCCGGCCATGGCCCGGCGTGGCACACGCATGATTACATCGAGAGCTTTTTCATCCTCAAGGGGCCGTGGCGCTTCTATTGGGGCAACGATGCCGACCCCGACCAACCGGAAGGCTACTTCGACCTGCAGGAATGGGACATGATTTCTCTGCCGCCGGGAATGTATCGCAGTTTTGAGTACATCGGTGATGAGATTGGCTGGTTCTTCGCCGTGCTGGAATCGCATCAGGTATTCACCGGCAAAGACCCCATCTGGCCGGAAAAAGTAGAGGCGCAGGCGGCGGAGATAGGTTATCAGGCAGACGACAAAGGCAAGATGGTACACCCGCCCACCTACACACAGGACAAAGTCGAACATCACGCCCGTCTGTTACAGATGTTCAAGCAATATCAGGGGATTAATCTCGAAGACTTCGAGCCACCTAAGTAACGTTTAGCCAAAGGACACACGGACACACTATGAAAACCAGCACAGAACGGATTCTGACGACGCACGTCGGCAGTATGCCCCGCCCGCAGAACGTGTGCGACCAGCTATTCGCGCAGGACAAAGGCGAAGATTACGACCCGGAAGCCTTCGACCGTGTGATGCGTGATGCCGTGCAGGATGTCGCACATCAGCAAAAGGCGGCGGGCGTGGACATCATCAGTGATGGTGAGATGAGCAAAATCAGCTATGCGACATACATCCGCCATCGCCTGACCGGGTTCGAGATTGCGGAAGTCCCCCGCGCGACGCCCAAAGACCTGGACGACTTCCCTGCTTACAAAGAACGGTTGTCGCAACAGGGCGGCACGCCGAAATATCATCGCCCGGTGGTACGCGGCGAGATCAAAATTAAAGATTTGTCGTCGCTGGAAAAAGACATCGCCAACCTGAAGGCGGCGGCCTCTGCCTGTGGCGCGACGGAAGCGTTTATGAACGCGGCATCGCCGGGCGTGATTGCGGTCTTCCAGCCCAATGAATATTACAAAAACGACGAGGACTATCTGGCGGCGCTGGCCGAAGTAATGCGAGTTGAATACGAGAAGATTGTCCAAGCGGGCATCGTGTTACAGGTGGATTGTCCCGACCTGGCGATGGGGCGTCACATCCGCTTCCGCGATGATGACACAGAAACGTTTAAAAAAGCGGCGCATCGTCAGGTAGAGGCGCTCAATTATGCGCTGGAAAACGTCCCCGCCGACCGTGTGCGGATTCATCTGTGTTGGGGGAATTACGAAGGGCCACACACCCACGATATTGACCTGCACGAGATTATTGATATTGTGTTGAGCGTTAAGGCACAGGCCGTGCAATTCGAGGCATCCAACCCACGCCACGCGCACGAATGGCAGGTGTGGACACAAGCGGAAATCCCCGATGATAAAATTCTCATTCCCGGTGTGCTGGATACCACTACGAATTATGTCGAGCATCCCGACCTGATTGCGGAGCGCATCCTGCGCTTTGCCGATATTGTCGGGCGCGAGCGTGTCATCGCGGGTACGGACTGCGGCTTCGGCACGTTTGCCGGGTTCGGCGCGGTACATCCTGATATTGCTTACGCCAAGCTCAAGTCATTGGCGGAAGGCGCTCGGCGTGCCTCCGTGAAGTTGTGGCAATAAAGGGGTAACAAACAATGGTGACGCTGGATGTTAAAGACAATCGCCTGCTGGATGTTGTTTCGCCGGAAAGTGAATTAGAGCAACATCTGACCGGATTCAAGTTTACCGAAGGCCCTATCTGGCATCCGGTGGAGGGGCATCTGCGCTTTAGTGACATCATCGGCAACAGCATTTACCAGTGGCACGAGCGCGACGGGCTGACGGACATCCGACCGAATAGCCATCTTGCCAACGGCAACACCTATGACCGCGAGGGGCGCATGTTGACGTGTCATCATGCGTCCAGTTGTGTGACGCGCACCGAGCCAGACGGCGAAATTCGCAGGTTAGCCACACACTATCAGGGCAAGCAACTCAACAGCCCCAACGACATTGTTGTAAAGCGCGACGGCGCAATCTATTTTACCGACCCGATGAGTGGCCGCGAGCCGTTCGTCGGTATCCCGCGTGAGTCGGATTTAGGCTTCGCGGGTGTTTATCGCATCGCACCGGATACACACGCGCTGACTCTGCTTATTGACGACTTCGTGAAGCCTAACGGCCTATGCTTCTCGCTCGATGAATCGCAACTGTTCATCAACGACACGGCACGCTTTCACATCCGCGTCTTTGATGTCAACGACGACGGCACAATCACAAACGGGCGGCTGTGGGCGCAGACAATCGGCGATGGCGTCGGCGTGCCGGATGGCATGAAGTTTGATAGCGCGGGGCATCTGTTCTGCTGTGGGCCGGGCGGCGTGCATGTATTCGCGCCGGATGCAACCTGTCTGGGGCGGATTATCATGCCGGAGCATACCACGAACTTCATCTGGGGCGATGCGGACTTTAAAAGCCTGTACATCACCGCTTCGACTTCGGTCTACCGTCTACGGTTAAAAGTGGCTGGACTGCCGCTATTTTGAGGAGAAACCCATGCGCCAAAATGAATTGAAGCAATTATGGTCTGCCGGGCAAGTTGTCACCAACGGCTGGTTGCACATCCCTAGCACATGGTCTGCGGAGGTGATGGCGCACGCCGGATGGCACAGCCTGACGGTTGATTTGCAACATGGTTTACACGGCATAGAGACAGCTATCCAAATGTTGCAGGCCATCGGCAATACGCCCACCGTGCCGCTTGTGCGCGTGAACTGGAACGAGCCAGGAAGCATCATGCGTTTGCTGGATGCAGGCGCGTATGGCGTCATCTGCCCGATGATTAACACCCGCGCGGAATGTGAGGCGTTTGTGGGCGCGTGTCGTTATCCGCCACAGGGGTATCGTAGCCTGGGGCCTACCCGTGCGGTGCTATCCGCCGGGGCGGACTACGCCGCACACGCCAATACGGAGATTATCACGCTGGCAATGGTCGAAACAGCAGAGGCTGTCGCCAATGTGGACGACATCGCCAGCGTTCCGGGATTGGACGGTATCTTCGTCGGCACGGGCGACTTAAAGCTGTCGCTGACTGCTCAAGGGCAGGCGGACGCCTACGAAGACGCGATTGTACGCATCGTTGACGCCTGCCAGCGACACAACCGCATCGCTGGCGTATTTACCACCTCTACGGCGATGGCACAGCAGATGGTGGCGCAGGGATTCCGCTTTATCACGGTAAAGACCGATAGCATGTTATTGCTGGAACACGCCCAGCAAGTTGTCAACCAGTTAAAAAACGATGGTATTGATAGTTCGAGGTGAGATGAGATGGCAGTAACCTATCTTAAAAAAGGCAAGACTGTAGACGAAAAAGCACAGGCGGATGCCAAAGTGCAGGACACAGTAAAAAGTATTTTGGCGGATGTGGCGGCGCGTGGTGACGATGCCGTGCGCGAGCTATCCGCCCGGTTCGACAACTGGAGTCCGCAGGCATTCCGCCTAAATCAGGCACAAATTGAGCAAATCATCGCCAGTTTGCCCCAGCAGGTCATCACGGATATTCAGTTCGCACAGGCACAGGTTCGCAACTTTGCGAAAGTTCAGCGTGAGGCTTTGCGCGATGTTGAAGTCGAGACATTGCCCGGCGTCGTACTGGGGCACAGGAACATTCCGGTTGCCAGTGTGGGTTGTTATGTTCCGGGTGGGCGTTACCCGATGGTTGCTTCGGCCCATATGAGCGTACTCACCGCTAAAGTTGCGGGGGTGGCGCGGGTGGTGGCCTGTACCCCACCCATCAATGGCGAATTGCCCGCCGCGACCATCGCCGCGATGCACTTAGGCGGCGCGGATGAGATTTACATTCTTGGCGGCGTGCAGGCGATGGCGGCGATGGCCTATGGCGCGGTCGGCATCGCCCCTGTGGATATGATTGTTGGGCCGGGCAATGCCTACGTTGCCGAAGCCAAGCGCCAGCTATTCGGGCTGGTTGGCATTGACCTGCTGGCCGGGCCGACAGAAGTGCTGGTCATCGCGGATGACACCGCCGACGTTGAGATGTGCGTTACTGATTTGCTCGGTCAGGCGGAACACGGCCCGAACAGCCCGGCGGTACTGCTGACCACCAGCCGCGACCTTGCGGAGAGCATCCCGGCGGAGATTGAGCGCCAACTGGCCGTACTCCCCACCGCAGACCTTGCAGGCGCGTCATGGCGTGACTACGGCGAGATCATCCTGGTGGATAGCGATGAGGAAATGGTACACATCGCGGATGAAATCGCCAGCGAACACGTCGAAGTGCTGACTCGGGATCCAGATTATTTCCTGGAGCATATGACCAATTACGGCGCATTGTTTTTAGGGGCGCGGACGAATGTCGCATATGGGGATAAAATCATCGGCACAAACCACACCCTGCCCACGCGCAAGGCGGCGCGGTATACGGGCGGCTTATGGGTGGGCAAGTTCATCAAGACCGTGACCTACCAGCGCGTGCTGACGGATGAGGCCAGCGCAATCATCGGCGAATACGGAAGCCGCCTGTGTGAGTTGGAAGGCTTTATGGGGCATAAAGAACAGTGTGATTTGCGTGTGCGGCGCTACAAAAAAGCTGAGTTAGCCTGATGGCAAAAACGGCGACATCGTTTGATGTGGCACAACTGGCAGGCGTGTCACAATCAACCGTGTCGCGGGTGTTCAGTGACAAAAGCGACGCGGTCAACGTAGAAACACGCGATCGCGTATTGAAGGCGGCGCAAAAGCTGAAGTATCGCCCTAACGTCATCGCCCGGATGATGAGCACCCGCACGACCAACATCATCGGTATCGTGATGGCGAACGTCACCAGTCCATTTTACCCTTATGTGCTGGATAAATTCTTACAGGCGTTGCAGATTAGCGGGCGGCAGGCTTTGTTATTCAGCCCTGCCCCCGACCAGCAGATTGATGAGCTATTGCCGTTGGTGTTGGCGCATCGCGTGGATGCGCTCATTATCATGTCGGCCATGCTTTCGTCGGAGATGGCGGAAGAATGTTTACAGCGTGGTACACCGGTCATCCTGTTTAACCGTTATGTGCCCGGCACGCCCGTTAACGCCGTCTGTAGTGATAACATCGCGGGGGGGCGGCTGGCGGCGGACGTTTTGCTGGATGCCGGGCACAAGCGACTGGCTTACATCAGTGGCACGGCCAATACATCGACCAATACCGACCGCGAGCGGGGCTTCTTCCAGCGATTACATGAGCGCGGCGGGCAATCCGCACAGCGCGAAGAAGGCGATTACACCTACGAGACAGGCTATGCCGCGTGTCAGCGTCTGCTGACGGGTAGCACACCGCCGGAAGCTATCTTCTGCGCGAATGATATTATGGCGATTGGTGCGCTGGATGCGGCGCGCACGCTCGGCGTTAGTGTGCCGCAGGACTTAAGCATCATCGGCTATGACGACATCCCGATGGCGGCATGGCACGCCTTCCGGCTGACCACAATCAGCCAGGAAGTGAACCCGATGATTGCGGCAACGATGGCCCTTCTGGAAGAAAAGATTAACAACCCGGACTCGTCGCCAAAGGTACACATGATTCCGGGCACATTAAAGATTCGGGAATCAGTACGCGGGACAGCCATGCATTATGAAAGTGAGATATAACCATGAGTGATTTAAGTGGGCGGGTCGCGGTTGTCACGGGTGCAGGCGGTGGCATCGGCAGTGCCATTAGTGCGCGGCTAGCCGCCGCCGGGATGCATGTCGTGCTGACGTACAACGCGGACGCCGCCAAAGCACAGGCCGTCGCAGACTTGCTGGCCGGAGAAAATCATCTGGTCATCCGTGCCCCAGTGGACGACAGCGCGGCACAAGCGGAACTCGCGCAGGCGATTAAGGCGCGTTACGGACGGCTGGATATTTTGGTCAATAATGCGGGTATCACGCGGCCTGTCCCCCATGATGACCTTGACGCGCTGGACGATGCGTTGATTGATGAGATTTTCCGGGTGAATTGGCGCGGTGCGTTCGCTTCAATCCGGGCGTTAAAGTCGCTTTTGCTGGCAGGAGACAGTGGCTTAATCGTCAATATCTCGTCCATCGCGGCGCGGACGGGCGTCGGTAGTAACGTGGCCTATTGTGCATCCAAGGCCGCCATAGATAGCATGACGCGCTCTTTAGCGCGGGCACTCGCGCCGACTGTGCGTGTGGTCTCGGTATCGCCCGGCTGGGTGGATGGAGAATACGCCCGCCGGATGCCACCGCATATCATCGACGAACAGCGCGAAAAAACACCGCTCAAGCGCATCGCTCAGCCGGAAGATGTCGCGGAGGCGGTATACGCGGTAGCGGCACATCTGCGCTTCAGCACGGGCGACATCATCGCGGTTGATGGAGGCCGCCCGCTTCT
>DAIMZF010000020.1:0-39866 GCA_036734085.1 Aggregatilineales bacterium | reverse complement strand
GCGCTATCTCCGTTTGGTAATGCGTTGGCCGTCATCGCGGAAAACGGCGCTATCCTGTGGCCGGATGTCATCAACGATGCGGGCGGCGGGCGGACTGTACCAACCTTCATGACGCCGCTTACCTTGACGTTTAATCCCGGTGGCACGCGCTTAATCGTTGGTGGCTGTGCGGAATTCAGCACGGTGGGCGATGAAATAAGCTGTAACTTCAGCAATGTGGGCGCGTGGACGGTAGACGGCAACGTGGCGGAAGTCATGCGAAACCGCAACATCACCGGCGGCGTGGTCAGCGTGGCCTTCGCGCCGGATGATGGGCAGGTCTTCGCAGTCGCAACGGCGGATAGCGTCCGTACGCATCGCCTGGAAGATGGTGAAATTATCCGCCAATATGATAATCCGGAGGCGGCACAGTATCTACGAGTACGGCTTGCACCGTCGGATGGATTGATAGCGGCCAGCACGGAAGATGCTATTTATCTATGGTCGCGTTAATCGGCGCGGAGAAGGTGAGCGCCGGATTTAAAAACGGGATGAGCGCCAACAAGACCGCCGGTGTATAGAACGTCTGCCGGGTTAGGCGGTCACCTGTCAGGATGCCGATAGAGCCGTTCTTCTGCTTGGAATTCGACAAGCCAAACACAATATCGTCAGCGTCGCCGAGTTCGTTTCCGTCGTGGATGAGCGCGGCGACTTCATCCGGCAGTAAAAAGGTGGCGGTGCGTCCGTAGCCATAGCGCCCATCCGCCCCATAGACCGCCATCCACGCGAAGCACATCAACGCGCCGGCTTGTTGCTCCACGCCGCCTTCCATGCCCACCCAAAAATCCGCGCCGGGATGCTGTGCGCGGGCGTTGAGCGCACGGTTTTGTGCGCCTTGCAGGGTTTCGTTATCACTCATGGGCTGGTCGCTCACGTTGGAAGGCACGGCGCTTCCGGTCACGGTCAGCGCGGCTTGCGGGAAGGCCAGCGCGAAGGCATGGCGGGTGGCTTCGATTTTTACGGGGTTGGTGGAAGCGACAATAACGTGCATGAGGTCTCCTTAAAATACGTTGTTCAGATGCGTCATTCGGCCTGAATCAAGCCAGTAGGTTACACGCAAACAGTGTTGAAAAACAGTGATGAGTTGGGCGCGACCCATGACGAACAACCCACCGCTCAACATCCTTCAGTTGATGGAAGTTGCATCTTCACGGAATATATGTCATGCTCACAAAAATTGAGGAGATTTAACGCCATGTATCTACCCACCATCACCGATGGTCACCGGGTTGCCACTTACGTTATAGGGCCATACATTGCTATCGTGTTAACAGATTGCGAAAGCTCCGGTATGATTGAATACAAACACGCGCTGTTCGTGTATCTGCCCGACCCACAAGCCGCCGAAGCACGTCCGCAGGTGGTGATGGCAGTCGCGGCGGAGTTGTCATCCTTTGCGGCCAAAACATTGCCAGATGGTGACGAACCAGCGTATTTTCTCGGCGTTTTTCCCGGTGATGGTCACTTGAATATGGGGCTATCATCGGATTGGGCAAATTTGGAGAAGTTCACCCACAAAGCACTGACCGTCGCACAGGAACGGCTAAAGGTCACACACGCCCCGCGCAAAGTCCGCGATGATGATGAACGGAACGACTAGGAGACATCGGAATGGAAAATCCGCTAGAGCAACCCGCCCCGCAAGACCCCTTACAGCGCGTCCATGCTTTTGCGCGTGATTTTGCTTATGGTGTCTCCCAGGATATGTGGGGGACAGCCGTGAATATCCTGCCTGTAAGCGGTGGCGAAGAATGGTCTATGCAGATGGATAAAGTCGGCTTTATGCGGACAATCCGCGAAAAATGGGAGGATAAAATCCCGCGTATGGATACGCTGGTGTCCTTCGGCTATGCCACACTCCGCAAGGAACTACAATACGGCCAGGCGATTTACATTTTTACCGAGAAAGCCTTCGGCCTGCTGGAAAAACCAATGGGGATTGTGTCCGCTTTCGTCAGTTACCGCCGCAGTGACAGCAGTCCACTGGCCTTATTGATTGAAGCTCGGCTGAAGCTGGTAGACCGCGAAATCGACGTATTTGTGGATAAAGACATCCCGGTAGGCGCGGGGTGGGAAAAAACACTTCAGCAAAAGGTCGCCAATGCGCGTTATTTCATCTGCTTGTTGGGCATCACCACCTTACAGAGCAAACACGTCTGCGATGAAATCCTGTGGGCGATGAAGGGCAATGCTACTATTATCAGCCTGCTTCATCCGGGCGTGGCGTTCGAGAGTCTGGCGGCGTTAAGTGGATTAGACAGCCGCGCACCGGGCATCATCGGGCACTTGCAGACGTTACAATCTATCAGCATTAAGTTTGAAAATGCGGAAGAATACGACACAAGTATTCGTAAGTTGCTTAACAGCATGGGGTATTCTACATTATAGGTTGGTTGACCCGTGATGAATCCAGCAGGATATGAAATAATAAGAACGTGATTTTAACTTTTTTGAGTATTTGACCAGCGAACGTTGTACACTATAAGGGCATAGCTTAACGGCTTATCTCCTTGCGGAGGCGAAAGATTATGATAAACGATATTCTGGACGAAACAAAATCAAAGATGCAGTCCACCATCAGCGTATTAAAAGAAGATTTACAGGGGATGCGCGGCAACCGTGCCAGCACCGCCCTTGTAGACCGCTTACGGGTGGATTATTACGGACAAGAAACGGAATTGCGCCAATTGGCGAATATCTCCACACCGGAGGCCTTACAAATCCTCATTCGTCCGTATGACAACAGCGCCATCAGCGCGATTGAACGCGCCATCCAAACCGCGAACCTGGGTGTTAACCCTAACATCGACGGCACCAGCATCCGCTTGAATATGCCGCCGCTCACCCGTGAGCGGCGTCAGGATTTGGTGAAGGTAGTCCATAAGCGGCTGGAAGATGCAAAAATCGCCATCCGCAACATCCGGCGCAGTTCTAATCAGGATTTATCCGACTTCCTGGACGAGAAGATGATCTCCGAAGATGAGCATAAGCGCGGCGAAACAGAGGTGCAAAAGCTCACGGATGAATACGTTAAGCTGATTGAAGAACTGGGCAAGGAAAAAGAAACAGACTTGATGGAAGTTTAAGCCGCGCCATACCCCACCATGAGCGGATCGTTCCCATAAGATACCCGGCACAGGCCGCGAAAACGTGCGGCCTGTATGGATGCAAAAGGACAGAAGAAAAGAGGCGGCTACATGGTAAATGTACTGGAAAACCAACAGACGGAGCGAACAGTCGCGTTGCCGCCCACCATCCCTAAGCACATCGGCATTATCATGGATGGCAACGGGCGTTGGGCAAAGGCACGCGGCCTGCCCCGCACACAGGGGCATCATCGCGGCAAAGAAAACTTGCGCGATATTCTGGAAGCCTGCGTGGAATTCGGCGTGGAGATTTTGACCATCTACGCCTTCTCGACAGAGAACTGGGATAGGCCAATCAGCGAAGTGCGCGTGTTAATGTCTATCCTCAATCTGGTGTTAGACCAAGAGGTGAAGAAACTGCACAAGAACGGCGTGCAGGTGCGGCACATCGGCACAATGGAAGGCGTAGACCCCACACTCAAGCGCAAGATTGAACAAGCCTGCGAATTCACAAAAGATAATGACCGCCTGATTTTAAACGTGGCGTTTAATTACGGCGGGCGCGATGAAATCGTCCATGCGGTGCGGCATATCATCGCGGATGGCACGCCCCCCGAAGATGTGACCGAAGAAGTCGTCAGCCGCTACCTCTATACTGGCGGCCTGCCCGACCCGGATTTAATCATCCGCACTGGGGGTGAGTTCCGCCTGAGCAACTTTTTGCTGTGGCAGGCCTCTTACGCGGAGTACTATTCCACGCCGACATTCTGGCCGGACTTTGACAAGGCGGAGCTACTTAAAGCCTTGTGGGAGTTCAACCGCCGCCGCCGTCGCTTTGGCATGACGGATGAGCAAATTGACGAGCAAAACGAAGATTAACAACCACCCAACAGGATTAAAGGACAATGACGCTTCGGATTTTTAACGTTCTCGGACGTGAAAAACAAGAATTTAAGCCGCTAGAAGAAGGCCGCGTGGGACTGTATGTATGTGGCCCGACGGTCTATGATGTGGCGCACCTGGGCCATGCCAAAAGCTACACTTCATTTGATATGGTCGTGCGCTGGTTGCGCTTTCAGGGGCATCATGTGCTCTATGTGCAGAACATCACCGATGTCGGCCACTTGACCGAGACTGAATCCGGCGAAGACAAAATTTTGAAGAAGGCGCGGTCTTTGCAGGCCAAACCGATGCAAATTGTGGAAACATACACGCGCAGTTATTTTGAAGATATGGACGCGCTCGGCCTGGTACGCCCGGATATTTCCCCGCGTGCGAGTGGGCATGTGCCAGAGCAAATCAGTATGATTCAGACACTCATCGAAAAAGGCTTCGCTTATGAAGTCAACGGCAGTGTGTACTTTGATGTGACACAAGACGCGGATTATGGCAAGCTGTCTAACCGCCGTGTGGAAGAACAGGACGAAGGCACACGCGAAGATGTGCGCGATGAAAAGCACAACCCGGCAGATTTCGCGCTGTGGAAGCGTGCGGAGCCTGACCATATTCTACAGTGGGATAGCCCATGGGGAGAAGGCTTTCCCGGTTGGCATATTGAATGTTCCGCGATGGCGAAGAAGTATCTGGGCACGACATTCGACATTCACGGCGGCGGCATTGACAACATCTTCCCGCATAATGAATGTGAAATCGCGCAGAGCGAGAGCGCCAACGATGCCCCGTTCGCTAATTACTGGATGCTGGTCGGTAGCCTCAACGTGCCCGACCCCATCGACGGCACACCGGTTAAGATGAGCAAAAGTTTGGGGAATTTCGTCAGCATTAAAGACGCGCTCGCCCGCTACCGTCCAGAAGTGATTCGGCTGTTTATCTTCAGCGCACATTATAGCAATCCGGTGACATACAGCGACGAAGCCATGCAAGCCGCGAATGCCGGGTGGGAACGCCTGAACAATGCCGCCCGCCTGACCAAGCGCAAGATGAACACCGCCCCCGCAGGCGATGCAGGCAACGACTTTTTAGCCCGTGTGGAGCAAGCGCGGGCAGGCTTTAGCGCGGCGATGAACGACGACTTTAATGCACCGAAGGCGGTTGCTTCCTTGCAGGAATTCACCCGTGATGTCAATAGCCTGCTCAACAGCGAAGCATCTGTCGGGTTGGACGTATTAAGCGCGATTGATAGCGTTTATAACGAACTTGGTGGTGATGTACTGGGTCTCATCCGCCCGGCGGAAGCAGGGAGCAGTAACGCC
Organism: Aggregatilineales bacterium; assembly: GCA_036734085.1. Taxonomy (GTDB): domain Bacteria; phylum Chloroflexota; class Anaerolineae; order Aggregatilineales; family Phototrophicaceae; genus J038. The sequence continues at coordinate 34,528 of DAIMZF010000020.1, read as the reverse complement.
GCCCGCGAAGCTGGCTTAATTGAACTGCTCATCGAGATGCGCGCCAACGCCCGCAAGAACAAAGACTTCCCCACCTCAGACCGCATCCGCGACCAACTGGCAACGCTGGGCGTTGTGCTGGAAGACCGCCCGGATGGTACGATCTGGAAGGTGGATTAACCCATGTCGGATTATGTGTATGGGCATTGGCCGGTCATCGAAGCATTAAAGGCCAATCGCCGCAAAATGGAGCAACTCATCATCGCGGAAAAAGCCGACGAGCGCGGCGCAATTGGCGAGATGATGCAGATTGCCCAAACGCGAGAAGTCCCGGTGCGGCGTGTGCCACGTCACATCCTGGATGATTTATCCAACAATGCCAACCATCAAAACGTGGTTTTACGCACGCGGTCTTACCCTTATGTGGATGTGGAAGACATCCTGGCATTAGCAGAAGCCCGCAACGAACGCCCGTTTTTGCTGTTGCTGGATTTGTTGCAAGACCCGCAGAATGTCGGTAGTTTGATGCGTGTGGCGGATGCCGTCGGCGTGCATGGCGTCATCTTGCAGGACAGGAGGGCTGTCGGCGTGACGGCTTCGGTATGTGCGGCCTCTAGCGGCGCGGTGGAGCATCTGCGTGTGGCACAGGTGACGAACCTCGTCACAACCATGAAAGACCTGAAAGAGCGCGGCGTGTGGATGATTGGACTCGACATCGGCGAAGACTTGCTCCCGTTGGACAAAACCAAGCTGGATATGGCGCTAGGGCTGGTGTTGGGCAGTGAGGGCGACGGGATACGGCGCTTAGTGCGCGAAACGTGTGATTTACTGCTCACACTACCCATGCGCGGACGTGTTGCCAGCCTCAACGTTTCGACGGTGGGTTCTGTCGCGTTGTATTCCGCATGGCAGGCACGCAACTGGGAAGGCTGGCCGGATGGCGGCTCTGCCAAATGAGCGCAAAACATCCAGCCCAACAGGCGCACTAGCTCAATACAGTCCGCACGACAGCGTTTAGCATCTCCAGCGTGAGTAAATTCCGCATGACGTAGCCATAACGCAGATGAACAGCGTCAAAGATGGCCGTGCTTGCATGGCCTTGTGGCGGCGCGGAGGGGTGGAGCGCGTCAAAGGTCAGGCCGTTGTTGGGCAGGTCACGCAGGGCGCTGTAATAATCAATATACGGGATGGCGTATTCTTCCGCGATGGACTGGATAACCCTGTTTAACGTAGGGACATCGCCCCATGCGCCCGGTTGCGGCGGAATGGTGGAAAGAATCGGAATCGTGCCATTACTGATGCTATAGTCCACAATGCGCGTGATGTCGTTATAAAATTCCGTAGGCGTGCGGTAATTTACATCATTTGTGCCGAATAAAACCAGCGCGAACGCCGGGCGCACCCGCCGGAATTCGCACGCCATCGGTGCTTCCTGCGGGGCGCAGAGTGCCGGATTGCTGAGTGAAGGCTCGAAGACAGCAAAGGCCGCCCACCCCACGCCCGTTGCCGCGCTATTCTGGGTGAAGCTGTTGCGCCCGGTGCTGGTTTCTATCAGCGAAAAATAACGGATAATCGCGCCTAAATGCGCGTAGTCGTCCGTCAACGTGTAAAGCCCTTCCCCGATGGCGTACAGATAGTTGGTGCTGGCGCTGATGCTATCCCCTACTTTGATGAACGCCATCGCCTGATTCCCGCGCCGCATCCCATCACGATAAATCAGCCGTAAGTTATCCGTCACAGGGTCGTCAAATGGCGGCGTCCAATCTGCTTGGGCGTGTGCGGAGCCACCCCCACACAGGCATAAGGCCAACACGATCATCATCAGGCTGATGCGCTTCATGGTTACTATTCCGTGTATCCGGTTTGTGTAACGCTTATTGTAGCGCGATTTTTGCCCGAACAGATTTTCAATTTAGGCGGGTTTGTTGCATAATGGGAATGAGCATGAACAAAATTGAGGGTAAACAATGGCAAAGTCCACATTAGAGGAATACTTCCCGCGCACAGGTGGCGCGGCCTTCAGCGCAGATGGCATCGGCTATCTGGGGGTGGTCGTGGGTGGCTCGCTCAGTCGCGGGTTGGTCATCCGCCTGGAAGCGGCGCAGAATATTGAAGATTTAGCGGTGGGGCGATATGTCGTGGTACACGGGGAGCAGAAGCGCTTCTTCTGTATGGTGACGGACATCGAGCTAAACACGACCAATCCCGCCATCCAGAACGACCCGCCAGATATGAGCGACCCGTTTTTGCGGGAGATTTATAGCGGCACAGTGGCTTATGGCACCGTCCACGCCGCGCCCATGCTCTCCATTGAAGACGACAAGCCCAAGCCAGTCAAGACCATTCCCGGCCATTTTTCGCGGGCTTATAACGCCACCGATGCCGATGTAAACAACGTGTTCGGCCATGAGGATGAAACCCACTTTAACGTCGGCGTGCCGCTAGAGCTTGAATCCACACAGGTGAACTTAGACCTTAAGCGGTTGGTGGAGCGTTCCATCGGCGTATTTGGCAAAAGTGGCACAGGCAAGAGCTTCTTAACCCGCGTGCTGTTGTCCGGCGTTATCAGCCGATCGATGGGTGTTAGCCTCATCTTTGATATGCACAATGATTACGGCTGGCAAATCACCAGCGAAAACGGGCATAACGTCAAAGGTCTGGCACAACTCTTCGGCGATAGAGTTTCGATCATCACGCTCGACCCGGAAAGCTCCCGCCGACGCAACGCCAAATATGACTTTGAGGTACGCTTGCCCTATAGCGAGATTGAGCCAAGCGACCTGGAAGGGTTAGCAGGTACGATGAATCTATCCGACGCGATGATTGACGCGGCGTATTCGCTCAGTAAATTATGGGGCAAGGATTGGATCGTCCGCTTGTTGGACGGGCGCATAGAAGACGTTGAATATCTGGAAGAACATACCAAGATGACGGCCAGTACCCTAGCCGCCCTGCAACGCCGCCTGGAACGCTTCGAGCGTTGGGAATTCCTCAGCAAAAAGCCCGTTGAAGATACGGTGACGAAAATCCTTGATTTGCTGGTTCAGCGTGAGCAAAGTGTCGTGCTGGAATTCGGGCGCTATGGGAATTCGCTGGATGCCTATATGCTGGTGGCGAACTACATCACGCGGCGCATCCATCAGCAATATGTGGAGAAAATCGAACGGGCGCTTGGCGACCCTAGCATGGAGCCACCGCAATTGCTCATCGTGATTGAAGAAGCGCACAAGTTCTTAGACCCGCATGTGGCGTCACAGACCATCTTCGGCGTGATTGCGCGTGAAATGCGGAAGTATAAGGTGACTCTGCTCATCGTAGACCAGCGCCCCAGCCAGATTGACGAAGAAGTGATGAGCCAGGTAGGGACGCGCGTCACGGCATTGTTGGATAACGAGCGCGACATCCAGGCGGTGCTGAATGGCGTCAGTGGTGCGGGCGGCCTGCGCGAAGTTCTGGCACGGCTGGATACCAAACAACAGGCGATTATCATGGGCCATGCCGTACCGATGCCAGTCGTCGTCAAGACGCGGGCTTATGATGAGGCGTTCTATCAATCCGTCATGACCGCAGACGGCGGTTCTGCCCGGCGTGCGCTGAGTGGCGGCGGCAAAAAGCGCGTATAAGCATTAAGGGACTCGACTCTTGCGGTGAGGCAATCCGCGAGAGACAGCGTTCATTAAAGTTCAACAAAACCGAAGCGACGAAAGGCATTTAATGCACTGGCAAGCACTCAAAGACATAACACAATTCACGCAGGCGCAAAAACTCGGCCTGGTGACTGATGTAGACGGGACAATCAGCCCGATTGTGACGCACGCCCACGCCGCCCTGGTGACCCCCCAATCACGCGCCGCGCTTAAAGGACTCACCGCCGTGTTGCCGCTTGTCGGGGTCATTAGCGGACGGGGCGCAGTCGATGTGCGCGAACGTGTCGGCGTGGAAGGCGTAGTCTACATGGGTAATCATGGCATGGAACGGTGGCGCGATGGCGGCCTGGAAATTCCGCCGGATGTCGCCGCGTATCGCCCGAACATTCTGGCCGCCGTACAGACCATCCGCCGTGAGCTAGAAACGGAAAACATCGCGGGGGTGTGGCTGGAGGACAAAGGCGCGACGCTCTCCTTGCATTACCGCCAGGCGGAAGACCACGCCGGGATTGTGGCGCACTTTCGCCCTATTTTGCACAACATCGAAGCCAGGCACGGCCTGACGGTGTTTGAAGGCCGCATGATTTTTGAAATCCGCCCCCCCTTGCAGATGAACAAAGGCACGGCCTTTAAAACCTTAGTGCAGGAATACGGCCTGACGGCGGCGGTCTACATCGGCGATGATACCACCGACCTTGACGCTATCCGCGCCGCGCAAGCCCTGCGTGCGGATGGCACATGCTATGCAGTCGGCATCGGCGTGGCCTCACCGGAAACCCCGCCCGCCGTGCTGGAAGGCGCGGACTATATCGCGGAGGGTATCGCGGATGTAGAGGCGTTTTTAGCGTGGCTATTGGCGCTGAAATCGTAAATTGTGTGCTAGAAGTGTGCAAATTTTCCGCACACGGCGTTACACTGGACGTTAGCATTTTATGGCGGAGGCATAGCACCCATGACCGAGACAATTCTCATTGTAGACGACGAACAGCGCATCATCGACCTGGCGCAGATGTACCTGGAACAGGAAGGTTACACCTGCCAAAGTAGCACCGACGGGCGCGAAGCCTACGAAAAAATTCGCAAAACACCACCGCAACTCATCGTGCTGGATTTAATGCTCCCCAATATGGACGGCTGGGAAATCTGCCGCCGGGTTCGGGCGGAATCCGATGTGCCGATTATTATGCTCACCGCCCGCAGTGACGACATCGACAAAATTGTGGGGCTGGAACTCGGCGCGGATGACTACCTGACCAAGCCGTTTAACCCGCGTGAGCTTGTCGCCCGCGTCAAGGCTATTTTACGGCGCGGCGGCATGAGCAACCGCCCGACCAGCGCGGAGGCCAATTCTACCGCCTTTACGTTAGGCAATTTACACATCGACCCGGAACGGCGCTTGATTACAATAGCAGGCCGCGTGGTTGATTTACGCATGAAGGAATTCGACCTGCTGACCACCTTAGCACGGGATGCCGGGATGGTTTTCAGCCGCGAAAAACTGCTCGAAGTCGTGTGGGGTTATGACTTCGCAGGGGAAACGCGCACGGTGGATGTTCATATCGCGCATTTACGGCATAAGCTGGAAGGCATGACGCCCAGCATCGAAACCGTGTGGGGTGTGGGTTATAAAATCAATTTATAGGGCGCGGATGTCCGCACCCTATAATCAATCACATAGGCTTAGGCCGTCACCTGATACGCGGGTGCGGTGGTCAACAAGTCCTTATAAATCGCCGGGTTGATGGGCGCTAACCGTGCCGCCAGTGGATTGCCGCCTTTGGTCTTCGCGCCCATATCCGCCATCAGCGAGTCGATATAGCGGAAGTGGTACGGCGCAACACACAGGCCGTTATATTCGCTGGCGATGGGGCGTTCCTGCCGTCGCCACTGGCACATCTCATCAATTTCCTGGTTCATCTGTGCGGCGGTGGGATGGTTGATAAGCTGATTGTCCATATAATGCACCAGCCAATTCGCGCTTATCTCCGATGTTAATGTGCTGATGAAGCTCCCGTTGTAGCCGATGAAGCCCATATTCGGTAGGTTCGGATTGACAATCGAACGATACAGGCGCAACAGGCCGTCGGACTCAACAAATTTTTGTTGCAATTGCGGGGCAAAGAACGGAATCTTCCGCGCCCAGCCGATAGCCATAATCACCACATCCGCTTCCACTTGCTCACCATTGGTCAGCACAATGGTTTTACCATTATAGTGGGAGATTGTCCCGCGCACGCCCTGAATATCACCCTGACGCACCATCTTATAAAAGCCGGGTGTCTCGATGCTGAGGCTACAGCTAATTTGTGTCTCGATGGGGTCTTCTGGAACCATATCACATTTTTTAAGCCCGAACTGCATCTTAAGAAGCAGTTCCAGCATCCGCCAGTTGCCCCAGACGAACGGCTTGCCCAGGCTTTGTAGCCAGCGTTCTTTGCGGGTTGCGCGGTACGGCGGGAACAACGCCTCCGAAATGCGCGAGTACAGGATGTTCTTAAAGTTCACCACGTTGCCGAAGAAGTACGGGATTTTCCATGCGGCTCTGCGATAAACAATGGTCGTGGCTGTCGCGCCTTCGTTGACGGCGTTCACGGCGACATCCGTCGCAGATTTTGAGAAGCCCAGTACCAGCACACGTTTCCCTTTTATCATGCTGGGCGTGGTGTATTGCGAAGAATGGATAATCTGCCCCCCCGCCGCCAGAAAGCCATCCCGGCCTTCGTGCCGGATGTCGTTAGGATCGCTGAAAGTCCCGTTACAGACCACCACAAAATCAAACGCGGTGGTCGTCGCGTGGCCGTCGATAGTCTCGACCGCAACATCCCAGCCGGGTTGACCGTCTTCGCGCTCCGTGACGGCGCAGACCATCGTGTTAAATTGTATATGGGGACGCACCTTAAAATGATCGACGTAATCGTTTAAATATTGGTAGACCTGCTCCCCTTTAGGCCATTCCGGTAAGTTCTTGGGCATAGGGAAGTCCGTATAGCTGTATAAATCACGCGGGGTTTGCGTCTGGATGCCAGGATAAGACCGGGATAGCTCCCACACACCGCCTAAATCTTTGCCACGCTCGTACACCACAACGTCATGGCCTTTGCTGAGGAAGGTCTTCGCCGCTACAAGTCCGCTTAAGCCCGCGCCTATCACACATACCCTCTTTTGAGTGACTGTTTTCATGCTTTTTTCCCTTACTATCAGGTCTATTCATCAGATAGCCCTCATATTACGAAGTCAGGCGTTAATCGAGCGTTAATTGCCCAGTCCGCAGGCAAAACGTTAAAGACACACAGCCCGAAACTGCGTATAATAAAAAGCGGCTTTCGTTTTAATAAATTAGCGGAGATAACCCCCGACATTATGAAAAATATATTGATTATTGGCGGCACGCGGAACATTGGCTACCAACTGGCAAAGCATATGGTAGAGGCCGGACATCGCTTAACCCTGTTGAACCGGGGCGTCACGTCCGATGATTTACCGAGTAACATCCATCGTCTACGCTGTGACCGCACCGACCCACAACAGATGCGCCGTGCCCTTGCCAACCGACAATTTGACATGGTGGTGGATATGGCGCTTTACCGGCCTGCGGAGGCGGAAAGCATCGCGGATTTACTAAAGGGTAAGGTTGGGCGTTACGTCGCCATTAGCTCCGGGCAGGTGTACTTGGTACAGACAGGCACACAACGCCCCTTCAAAGAAGTGGATTACGGCGGTGAACCCATCCCTGCGCCCACGCCCAACACCTATGACTATGAAGAGTGGTTGTATGGTGTGGAAAAACGCGGCGTGGAAGACGCGCTGTTCGCCGCCCACGAGCGCGACGGCTTTCCGGTGACGACCTTCCGCTTGCCGATGGTCAACAGTGAACGGGATACATTCCGGCGTTTATATGGCTATATCTTACGCATCCGCGATGGCGGGCCGATCCTTGTCCCGCAGACGCCGAATCATCCGTTGCGCCACATCTACGGGGGTGATGTTGTGGCGGCGGTGGCCGCCCTGCTGGAAACCAGCACCGGCATAGGCCGCGCTTATAACATCAGCCAGGAAGAAACGCTGAACATCGAAGACTTTTTAAGCCTGCTGGGTGACGCACTTGGCAAGCCGCCGCGTGTGGAATTCGTGCCGCGTGATGTGCTGGCTGGTCAGGGCTTTTTGCCGGATTGCTCGCCGTTTAGTGATGTGTGGATGTCCGAGTTGGATAATGCGCGGAGCAAGCAGGAACTCGGCGTGACATATACGCCCGTGCCGGACTATCTGCAACGCATCGTCGCTTATCATAATGAACATCCCACCGAGCCACCCGCCAGTTATCGCCGCCGCCAATCAGAGAAAAATCTCATCAGCACGATATAGCAGAAGCGGCAGGCAATGACCTGCCGTTTTTATTTGCACGGCAAAATGGTGACGATTGGCTTTTGTGCCGGGCGATATACAACGTTAAAATAAATATTATTTGAGTTAGTAATTTGCGGTTCATGCGATTGGAAAAATTATGTCAGACCATCTCACTTTTGATGACTTCCCCTTACCGACTTATGACGAATGGAAGCAGGCCGCCATCGACTCCTTAAAAGGCGGCGACTTCGAAAAATTGTTGACAACCCCCACCGACGAAGGAATCACTCTCCAGCCACTTTATACCGCCGCCCACACGGAACACATCGCGCATCAGCACACCTTACCGGGACGCTTCCCTTATGTGCGCGGAACGTCCGCCGCCCCGCGTGCGTGGGAAATCGCGCAGGAGATTAATCTGCATCATCCCCAAGACTTCAACGCGGCGCTGTTGCACGACCTTGCACATGGGCAGACCACCGTCAGCATCACGGCGGCTACGCCCAACATCCACACATTCACCGACCTGCAAACAGCATTAAATGGTGTCGATTTAACGCAGACGCCCATCATACTACACGGTACACTGGCACACGCCGCCATGTTATTCGCGCTGGTGGCACACCCTCAGCAATTGCGGGGTGTCGTCGCCGAAGACCCCTTCGAGCTATGGTTGCGCGGGGACTCACTTTCTTTTACGCGCTCCTATGAACACATCGCCGCCTTCACACGGTATGCCATCACGCACGCCCCGCATATTAAAACCGTCCTGGCGGATTTAACCGTATATCACGACGCGGGCGCGACTGCCGTGCAAACAGTGGCTTATGCCCTGGCGACAGGCGCGGAACATATACGCGGCTTGCTGAAGCACGGCCTGAGCATTGACGAGATTTGCGAACGCATCAGCTTTCAGTTCAGCATCGGCGGCCAGTTTTTTATGGAAATCGCTAAGTTCCGGGCGGCGCGGATGTTGTGGGCGCAGGTTGTCCGCGCCTTTGGTGGGCATGACGACTCCGCGAAAATGCACGTCTACGCCAAGACCGGCCACACTAACAAAGCAAATTTTGACGCGCATGTGAACATGCTCCGCACGACAACAGAGGCACTTTCCGCCGCGATTGCGGGCGTGGATGCGATGCACGTTGCGCCCTTCGACGCAACCTTCCAGCCTGCGGATGAGTTTTCGCGGCGTGTCGCCCGTAACCAGCAGGTAATTCTTCAACAGGAGGTTAACCTTGCCCGTTTGATTGACCCCGCCGGAGGCAGTTACGCGGTTGAATATCTGACGGAAGAAATCGCGGCGCGGGCGTGGGCGGCCTTCCAGCACATCGAAGCGGCGGGCGGCCTTATCGCCGTGCTGAAGACCGGAAGCATCCAGGCGGAAGTAGCCGCAGTTGCCAGCAAGCAAGCACAACGTTATGCCACACGGCGCGATAAGCTGGTGGGCGTAAACGCTTATGTTGATGTTCACCAGCCGCGTTTAACCCCGCGCCAGCCCAACATGCCAACGGCAACCGCGCATCAATCCGCGCAGGTGGGCGCGTTGCCGGACTTCGCCGCCATCATCCAGGCGGTGCAAAATGGCGCGACATTGCATAAGGTACAACGGGTGCTGTATGCCCATGAAACCGACGCCAGCACCATTACCCCGCTTATGTCCGTGCGCTATGCGGCGACATTCGAGGCATTGCGGGATACAGCACATCGTCACACGGCAAAACACGGTCACGCGCCGCGCATCTTTTTGGCGAACTTAGGCGCATTGCGGCGGCACAAAGCCCGTGCGGATTTTGCGCTGGGCTTCTTCAGTGTGGGTGGGTTTGAGGTCATCAACCCGGCAGGATTCGACACGCCACAATCCGCCGCCACCGCCGCGCTTGCCTCCGGTGCGGGGGCGGTCGTCATCTGCGGGATGGATGAAGATTATGTGGACGTCGTGCCACCGTTGGCCGAAGCGGTAAAGGCACAAAATCCGCAGATGGTGGTGATAGTAGCCGGGCGACTGAAAGAGCCGCTTAAAGGCGTGGATGAATCAATTTATGTCGGCGCGGATTGTCTGGCGTTGAACCAGTGGTTGCAGGAGAAAATAACCCATGTCGAATAATCCTGATTTTACAAAAATACCTTATTCACCGGACACGCCGAAGATGACTTACGCGCAATGGTGCGAACACATCCAACAACAGACCGGGCAGAGCGTCGATGATTTCATCTGGCATACGCTGGAACAGATTGATGTAGCCCCACTTTACACGGCGGAACAATCCGCGAACTTGCCGCATATCGGCTATGTGGCCGGAATCCCGCCCTACTTACGCGGCCCCTATCCGGCGATGTATGCCCAACGTCCCTGGACGGTGCGCCAGTATGCCGGGTTTAGCACCGCCGAAGAAAGCAACGCCTTTTATAGACGCAACCTGGCCGCCGGGCAAATGGGGCTTTCCGTCGCGTTTGACCTTGCCACGCATCGCGGCTACGACAGCGACCACCCCCGTGTCGAAGGCGATGTCGGCAAGGCCGGAGTCGCCATCGACAGTATTGAGGACATGAAAATCCTGTTTGATGGCATCCCGTTGGATCAAATGTCTGTCTCCATGACGATGAACGGCGCAGTCCTGCCTATTATGGCGTTTTACATCGTCGCGGCGGAGGAACAAGGCGTCGCGCCGGAAAAGCTGACGGGCACGATACAGAATGACATCCTCAAAGAGTATATGGTACGCAATACCTACATCTACCCGCCCACACCGTCTATGCGGATTATTGCCGACATCTTCGCCTATACCGCACAGAATATGCCGAAGTTCAACAGCATCAGCATTAGCGGTTATCACATGCAAGAAGCCGGTGCGACCGCCGATATTGAACTGGCCTATACGCTGGCCGACGGGCTGGAATACGTCCGCGCTGGTTTGCAGACAGGCATGAGCATTGACGAATTCGCGCCGCGCCTGTCGTTCTTCTGGGCGATTGGCATGAACTACTTCATGGAGATTGCCAAGATGCGTTCCGCACGGATGATTTGGGCGAAGCTCATCAAGGGGTTTCAGCCACAGGATGCAAAATCTATGGCGTTGCGTACCCATTCGCAGACCTCCGGCTGGAGCCTGACCGAGCAAGACCCGTTTAACAACGTGGCGCGGACGTGCATCGAGGCGATGGCGGCGGCGCTAGGGCACACACAATCGCTACACACCAACGCGCTGGACGAAGCTATCGCGCTTCCAACGGATTTTTCCGCACGGATTGCGCGCAACACGCAACTATTCTTGCAGGATGAAACCGACATCACCGCAATTGCTGACCCCTGGGGCGGGAGCTTTTATGTAGAAGCATTGACGGATGGCCTGCTTAAACGGGCATGGAGTCACATTCAGGAGATTGAAGCACTGGGCGGCATGGCAAAAGCACTGGAAACCGGCCTGCCCAAGATGCGGATTGAAGAAGCCGCCGCCCGGCGTCAGGCGCATATTGATAGCGGGCAGGAGGTCATCATCGGCGTGAACACCTACCGTCCGCAAACAGCAGAACACATCGACATCTTGGATGTGGACAACGCCGCCGTGCGCGAGGGGCAAATCGCCCGGTTGAACCAACTACGGGCACAGCGCGACCCGGCGCAGGTGCAAGCCACACTCGACGCGCTCAAAATCTGTGCGGAAAGCGGCGAAGGCAACCTGCTGGCATGTGCGGTGGATGCGGCACGGGCACGGGCGACTCTGGGCGAAATCAGCGATGCGCTGGAAAGCGTATGGGGACGCCACCGCGCCGTCATCCGGGCGATTAGTGGCGTGTATCAGGCGGAATATGGCGACGGTGAGCAAGTGGCGGATGTCCGCGCACGGGTAGACGCCTTCGCGGAGCGTGAAGGGCGCAGGCCACGTATGATGGTCGCTAAGATGGGGCAGGACGGCCATGATAGAGGCGCAAAGGTCATCGCAACCGCTTTTGCGGATTTAGGCTTTGATGTAGACATCGGGCCGTTGTTCCAGACGCCGGGCGAAGTCGCGCAACAAGCCGTAGAAAATGATGTGCATGTGGTCGGTATTTCTTCATTGGCCGCCGGGCATAAAACGCTCCTGCCGCAGTTGGCCAAGGAACTGGAACAACTGGGCAGGCCGGATATTATGGTCATCATCGGCGGGGTGATTCCGCCGCAGGATTACGACTTTTTGTACGCAAACGGCGCGGCGGCGATCTTCGGGCCGGGCACGGTGATCCCGGTGGCGGCACTGCGCGTAATGGATGAATTGGAGCAACGCCTGGTGGACTTTATCTAACGGCAGGCCTCAGCGCGGAGAGTGACAGATGTCATGGGCATGGTTTTGCGGTAGAATAAAATGCTACAGAATTACGAGGAAGCCATGCCCGATCGCAACATCCCGCTATCCCAATTAAAGGAAATCGTTGGCGTGGTCATGCACGCGGCCAGCGCAAACACCATCGAGCAGGCGCTACAACGCATTGCGGATGCAACCCGCGAACTTATCAGCGCACGGTACGCGGCTTTAGGCATCCCCGACGGCGAAGGCGGCCTCACACACTTCAAAGTATCCGGCATCAGCCCGGAAGATATTCAGCGTATCGCACATCCCCCTGTAGGGCGCGGGCTACTGGGCGCAATTATGCACGAGCGCGAACCCATCATTTTAGAGCATCTTCAACAGGATGCACGTTCCAGTGGCTTCCCGGCAGGCCACCCGCCGATGGACAGCTTTTTAGGCGTGCCGATTCAAGTTGGGGATGAATTGTTCGGCATGTTATATCTGACTGACCGCATCGACGGCCAACCCTTCACACAGAGCGATCAATGGCTGGTCGAAACAATGGCCGGATACACCGCATTAGCCATCGCCGGGGTGCAATTGCGGGATAAAAACCATCAGCTTACCCTGCTCGAAGAACGCCAGCGCATCGGCATGGCACTGCACGATGGCATTATTCAATCACTTTATGCGCTCGGTATGCATGTAGACCTCATCCGTAAGCAGGTTGATGCACCGCCGGGCACGTTTCAACCTGTGATTGATGGCCTGAATACGGTGATTGAAGAAATCCGCGATTACATCATGAACCTGCGCCACCGTCAACAATCCGTGCTGACATACCGCACCATGCTGGAAAATGTCGCCAGTAATCTATACATCCCGTCGGAGATGAAAATTGTCATCAACGCGCCGGATAGAGCCGTGCCACTCAGCCAGGAAGACGCCGAATCGGTGGCTATGATTATCCGCGAAGGGTTGAGTAATGTGGTGCGTCATGCGGGGGCTTGTTCCGTGACGATTAGCGCGTGGCACTACCCCGACCACCTTAAGTTTGTGATGACGGACGATGGCGCAGGCTTTGACGAGCGCGCCTTAAAAGACAAAGACGGACTCGGCGTGCGGAATATGCACGAACGCGCTCGCCTGCATAGCGGCACGCTGGAAATCACCAGCGCGGTAGGGGTCGGCACGACGGTTGTGCTGGTCATCCCGACATAAAAAGGGCTGACACATCCGCCAGCCCTTGCCTGAATGAATGAAATGAATCCCTGTCGTCTGTGTTTTATTCCTTGCTGTAAGGTTGCCCCACCGCTTTCGGCGGGATAGCCCGCCCCACCAGCCCAGCCAAGACCACCATCGTGACGATGTAGGGTGTCATCTGCACAAACTGAACCGGAACGCCCACTTCCAGAAATTGAAAGCGGGTATCCAACGCCTGAGAAAAGCCAAACAACAAGCCCCCTGCCGCCGCGCCTACTGGCGTCCATTTGCCGAAGATCATGGCGGCCAGTGCAATAAAACCAGCGCCGGATGTAATGGCCTCGCGGAAGGTGCCTGCTGTTTCAATCGTAAACCATGCCCCCGCCAACCCCGCGATGAGACCACCAATCACCACATTAATGTAACGGTTGCGCGTCACATTGATGCCGAGCGTATCCGCCGCGTGCGGGTTTTCCCCTACGGCGCGGGTACGCAAGCCCCAACGGGTGTAGTACAACATCACATGCGTGCCTATCACAATCAGGAACATCGTAAAGAAAACTGGTTTGCCGGTGAACAACACTTCGCCCACAATCGGCAAGGTAGACAGCACCGGGATAGCGAATTCGCGCAGGGTCGGCACGGAGGCATCCGCATTGATGAGTAGCTCTGTACGGGCAAAGGCGGTAATGCCCAGTGCAAAGATGTTAATGACCGTGCCGCTAATAATCTGGTCTGTCTTAAATGTGACCGAGAGCCAGGCATGGAGTAGCGCCATCGTCCCGCCGGAAAGCATCGCCACGCCAATGCCAATCCATTGCCCCACCGGGCCGGGATTGTTAATCGCCACATAGGTGTAGGCCACCAGGCCGAAGCACGCCGCCGTCAACATCATGCCCTCTATAGCGATGTTAACCACGCCCGCACGTTCACACCATATTCCGGCCATCGCGCCGATGATAATGGGCGTCGCCAAACGGAAGCTCGCGCCCAGCATGGAGACCATATTCGTGGTCTTGCCTGCCGCCGCCAGCACCATCACCGTAGGGATGATCAACACACCATTCAGGATGAGCCAACCTGTTTTAACACGGTTAAGTCGCTCCGGCGCGAACAAGCCAAACAGCCCGCCCCCCAGATACAACACGCCGACAATCAGCGCATACGGCACGGACGGAATCGCCAGGTCAAAGCCCAGATTACCGCCGCGATGCGGAAAGCGCAGGGTGGAGAGGAAATCGCCGGGAATGACGCTGGGCGTGTGGAACAACATCGCCGCACCCGCCAGGATAAACACCACCGAGAACACCCGCACGCGGGTAATTTTAAACCAGTTACGCCATGTTCCGGCGTTTTGTGCGCTCACTGCTATGCTTGCCATTAAGACCCCCATCCCGTTGAGAAGACCATCTTCGATTTTTCTTCGGCTGTCGCTTCCGGCACGCGGTAAATCGTGCGGATGATTGCATCTGCCGCGATGAACATAATAATCAAGGCCTGGATAATCTTGATAATATCTATCGGGATACCATAAATCTGAATCGCCGCCGCGCCTGTCAGCAATGCCCCCCACAGGATGCCCGCCGGAATCATATTACGCGGGTTGTTGCGGGCTAACAGCGCCACCGCAATAGCATCAAAGCCCAAGCCGGAGAAAAACGCGGGTTCCATGCTGTACTGGATGCCGCCGATTTCCACAATGCCAGCTAGCCCGGCCAAAGCGCCGCTTAACGTCATGGCGATGATGATATTGCGGCGCACGTTCATCCCGGCATATTTGGCGGCGTCCGCGTTCGCGCCGACGGTACGCAGTTCAAAGCCGTAGGTGGTGCGCTCCAGAAACCAATCGACAAAAATCACGGCCAGCAACATCACCACCAGCCCAATGTGCAGGTTGCCCGCTACCGTCAACCAACGGAGCGCGATTCCGCCGAAGAACACCATCACGCCATACAGCACCGGACGGACGAGATAGCGCGGGTTTTGCTGAATTTTGTTGTAACGCAGGAAGATATAAAAGGCCGCCACCAATACCGCCGCAATCACAAAGGTGGATAAGCTGAGTTGGTCGAACTTAATCAGACGGGCATTGAGCGCCAGAAAAGGCGTACGCGGGGCGCTGGCCTCTGGATCGCCTAAAATAATGGGATTGGTGGATTTTATCAGCCAGTCCGTCAGGCGAATGGCGATAAAGTTCAGCATGATGGTATTGATGACCTCGTGTGCGCCCGTATACGCCTTTAGCATACCGGGTATTAACCCCCACAACGCCCCGCCGATAATCCCCCCCATCAGCACCAGAGGGATATGCAGGAAGACCGGCAGACTGCCAAACAACGGGCTAAAACCGAACCACGCCGCCAATGTCGCGCCGATGTAGAGTTGGCCTTCCGCGCCGATGTTGAACAAACCCGCCTTAAAGCCCAACGCCACCGCCAGCCCCGCGATGATGAACGGCAAAGCGCGGGTTATTGTTTGCTCCAGGCTGGCAGGGGAAAATAACAGGTAGTTGTCAAACACGCGCATGAACAATCGATCCGGTACGGTGACCTGTTGCGTGGTAGTCGTGCGTGCTTCACCACTACCGGAAGTCACCACGCGGGTGCGCTCGCGCTCAATCATGCCGAACACGCTCTGGTCTTGCAACACAAACACCTGGCTATTGGGCCGACGGATGATGGCGTTTGCTTCTATCGCTAACGGCAGTTCTTCGGCCAATGCGCGTTCCACATCGGCGCGGGTCAGTACACCGTTATACAAATTTGCCACCAGCCGCAGTTGACCCGCCAAACGCGGAATTTCATCCTCCGCAATCCCGGCGGCAATAAACGTCTGGTCGGCTTCAAACAGGCGTTGCACATTGCTGATGCCATTGGGGTTACTGCGATCGGTGCTAAGAACGTGGATCGCGGCGATGGCTTGCGCGGCGTCGTCGGTCGCGTCCAGCCCCAGTTGGTCAAGCACGCGCAATTGCTCCAGCGCCCGTGTTAACCGAATCAGCGTGCGATCCCGGAGCAGGCGAATAGCGTCAATCAGTTGGTCATCACTGTAATTCACGGCGGCAGGCACCAGTTGCTCTATCTGTGCCCGCGCTTCAGTGTCGATGTCATCCAGCAGGCCAAAGCGATTAACAAAAACGTTCAGTGGGCCAGTCGCCCGCAGTTCGTCCAATGTCAGCAGAACACCGCCGAACGCCTCTAAGTTCTCCACGCCGATTTCCTGCGCCGCTTCGGTGATTTCACCTTCGCGCACGTTGCGCGTCTGGATGACAAGTTGTACGAGGGGGTAATCCTGCAATAGCTGGAACGCGCCCAGAATTTCTTCATCTTCAACAGTGGCTAGTTCCGGCATCAGTGCCTCTAAATAGAAGCGTGTCTCTTCGTCAAGTTCGGTCAAATCACCATAAATTGCGCCGAACTGCCGGACATCCACCCGGCTTAATGCGCCCCAATCGTCCACCAGTTCGCCATATTCGCGTAAGCGTTCTGTACCTGTGCGTTGCACATCCGGGATGGCCGCGCCTAGTTGGTCAAAGCGCAGGTTATCCGGTAGGGCGTCCGTGCCTAGATAGCGGTCAATTACTTCGGCATAGTACGCGACGTTATCGCGCCCGGTCAGGGCTAAATCCTGTGCGCGGCGCGCAAGCACGCTAATGCCCTGTGCGTTGATGCGCGTGTCGCTTACTGCATTACTATTCTGCACAAATTCCAACACAAAGCCGACATCATCCGGGCTGAGGACATTGTTAAACGCAAGACCCAAAGAGCCTTCCAGCAGGCCAGCATAAGCCTGTCCTGCGGCTTCCAGCCCGCGCCCCACGTTGCCGCGCCCCTGTGTGAGTACCATCAAGGGGATGATGGCAACAAGCGCGGTGATAACAGCAAGAAACGGCACTAATGATGGAGAAACGCGCGCCCACGCCCGCCATACTGCATCTAAAATTTTGGGACTATCCGGCGGTGACGACGGCGGGGTGCTTTGGCCTGTCTGTAGCGGTTGTGCGATGTCACTCATTGTGCGTCCTCTGTGTGTGCGGTTGCGGGTGCTGTTTCCACCGTTTCCCTCACCCCTGCCATCAGTAAGCCAATGTGCTTCCTATCGGCGGTGGCGGCAGGCAGAATGTCGATAATCTCGCCGGCATACATCACCGCGATACGGTCGGAGAGGGATAAAATCTCGTCTAACTCCGTGCTGACCAGCAGAACCGCCGTGCCTGCATCGCGCATCCTGACAATTTGCTTGTGGATGAATTCAATCGAGCCAACATCCACGCCGCGTGTAGGTTGCGCGACCACCAGCAAACGGCTAGGCCGGGAAAATTCCCGTGCGACCACCGCTTTTTGCTGATTCCCGCCAGAAAGTGACCCCATGTTGACCATCACGCCGGGCGTCCGCACGTCATATTCCGCGACGAGTGCTTCCGCGTTACGGTTGATGTTGTTTTCATCCGCGACAATGCCCCGTGCAAACGGGCGTTTGTAGTACGTCTGCAAGCGGAAGTTATCCGTTATTGGGAAGTTAGCGACCATGCCGTTTTTCTGGCGGTCTTCCGGCACATGAGACACACCCGCTTCCGTCACACGGCGCGGGGAGAAGTGCGTCACATCCTGCCCGTCGATGAGCACCACACCTTCCACCACCAATCTTAAGCCCGTAATCGCCTCCACCAGTTCTGTCTGGCCGTTGCCCTGCACCCCCGCAATCCCCATAATCTCCCCCGCATGGACATCTAACGAGATGTTCTTCACGGCGGGCAGATTGCGGTCATCCAGCGCGGTTAAATCGCGGATGCTGAGAATCGGTTCACCGGGTTGCGCGAGCGTTTTATCCACCTGTAGCAGAACATCACGCCCTACCATCATCGACGCTAACGACGCTTGTGTGGATTGTTTGGGGTCGGCTTCGCCTACCACCTTGCCATGCCGTAGAACAACGATATGGTCACAGATACGCAAGACTTCTTTAAGCTTATGGCTGATGAAGATAATGCTGACTCCACGCGCCAACAGCGATTGCATTACCTCAAACAAGCCTTCAGTCTCTTGTGGAGTCAATACGGCGGTTGGCTCATCCAGGATGAGTATTTTCGCGTCACGGTACAGCGCCTTGACAATCTCTACACGCTGTTGCACCCCGACGGATAAATCCTGAACGGTTGCATCCGGGTTGATGGTTAGCCCGTACTGTTTGGAGATTTCCAGAATGCGCTTGCGTGCCTTGCGCCGATCCAAAAACGGCCCACGCACGGATTCCGTACCGAGCATAATGTTCTCAGTCACGGTCAGCACGGGCACAAGCTGGAAGTGCTGATGCACCATGCCAATACCCAGCCGGATGGCATCATTGGGGTCTTTAATGTGGACGGGTTGCCCGTTTACTAAAATCTCGCCCTCATCCGGGCTATAGAGGCCGTAAATCATGTTCATCAGCGTGGATTTCCCCGCGCCGTTTTCCCCCAATAAGCCCAACACCTGCCCTTGATGTAACGTCAGGTCGATGTGGTCGTTGGCAAGCACACCGGGAAAACTCTTGGTGAGGCCGCGTGCTTCTAGCACCGCCGGAGAGTCGGTCATTTTACACCTACAAAATCTAGCACGTTATCATTCGCGTAGAGTATAACGTTCCCTTGCATTTTGCGAAACCTTTAAACGTGTGTTAAATAATCTCCTTATTTCGTCGGGCGGAAGCCTTCGCCGTAGGCCACGTGGCCTTGCCCCACCACGATAAACGCTTTTTCGTCAATCACAGCAACCACCTGCCGCAATGAATTCACCTGAGGGCGGTTGACCACCACATACAGCATGTGCCGCGCTTCGCCCGTATACATGCCGGTGGCTTGCCATGCCGTCACCCCGCGCCCGAGTTGCGCGATGATGGCCGCCGCGACTTCCTTCGGCTTGTCGGTAATCACAACCACTGTACGGATGACGCTCGGCCCTTCCAGCAGATAATCGCTGGTCATGCCATCCATGACAAGTGCCACCAGCGCAAACAACGCACTTTCCCACCCTAAAATAATGCCAGCGACAATCACAATTGTGATGTTGGTATACAGATACGTACTGCTAAGCGGCAGGCCAAACTTGATTTGTAAAATGCGGCCTAGTGTGGACGTTCCGCCAAATGTGCCGCCTGCTCGCAACACCAACCCGCCGCCGATGCCACCCACCACCCCCGCGAAAATTGCGTTGAGCAACTGATTGTCGGACAGGCCTTCTGTCGGTAAAAGTGGGGCTACAAAATCTATCGCAAATGAATAAAGCACAACCACATAAACCGTGCTTGCCAGCACACGCCATCCGCCCAACATCCGGTAAGCTAGGTACAAAATAGGCACATTGAGGACGAGCGTGACGATACCGATGGGGGTATTAAAGAGCGAGTTAGCGATGACGCTTAAACCGGTAATACCGGCAGGCGCAATCTGCGCGGGCACGAAGAAGACCACCACGCTCACCGCACCGATGAGTGTGCCCGTAGTGAGCAGGATGAAGCGTCCAAACAGCCCCCAGATGGTGGAAGCGGCAGGTAATTTTGAAGCCATGTTGGTTTTATCCCTGTTGGTTATTATGTCGTGTTGAGTCGATGCCCTGATTGTGGCTTAAGTTCTGTAAGAATCAAGCGTGGGTTCATGAAGTCTTCTTCGTTTATCTGTTGTTTATGGCTTGTGCATTGTGCGGGCAGATGCTAGAATGTGGATAATGTTCGGGGTGTAGCTCAGCTGGCAGAGTGCTGCGTTTGGGACGCAGAAGTCATCGGTTCGAATCCGGTCACCCCGACAAGATGCGGGTATGGTGTAATGGTAGCATACGACCCTTCCAAGGTCTCGGTACGGGTTCGAGTCCCGTTACCCGCTAAGAACCGGGCCTATAGCTCAATGGCAGAGCACGCGGCTCATAACCGCTCGGTTGTAGGTTCGAATCCTACTGGGCCCACAAACAAAGCACCCATTCGCCCATGCAATCACACACAAAGGACATGATGCGTCATGTCCTTTTTATTTTGATCATAGCGGGCGCAATGCCCCACCCTAAAAGCCAATTGTCACCTATAATAGCGGGATAACGTCCGGTAATTTTTGGAGACAAATAATGAGGCTATCCCGGCGGCAATTCCTGCAAAGCACCGCGCTTTTAGGTTCAGCCACGTTGACCATGCCCATCCGCGCATGGGTGAATACCCAGTCCAATATCCTGCCAGATTACACCTCAGCGTATCTATCCGCGCTGGAAGCACCGTACATCGCCCCTTTAAACGAACACTTCGAGGCGCTCATCGAGCGCCAGAGCATCGGCTTATTGCTGTATGATGTTCAACACGGACGCCTCATCACGGCACTGGGGACAGAAAATTTATTACCTGTCGCGTCGGCCTTCAAAGCGCCTGTACTGCTCTACTTTGTTGATGTCATCGACCCGGCGGTGTGGGGACGTGTGCCCGTCCTGCACTGGAACGCGCCCAGTGCCCAGGATGTCCCGGAGGCGTGGCGCGAAGATTGGCGGACGCATCAAGCCATTTTGCGGGCGCTTTATGAGATGCTGGTGTTTAGTGGTAACGCCGTTACGGGCGCAGTGCTGGCCTATGTCGCCCGCGAACAAGGCCGCGATGACCCGCTTGTTTGCTTTAACGATTGGGCGCAGGAACGTGTCGGCATCTCTCAGCTATCCGCCCTCAGTTCGTGGAATGAAGGCATCCCCACCAGCATGACCTCCCACGACCCGCGTTTCGTCCGGCGTACCACCAGCATCAACGGGCAACTGCGTACTTTTGAAAACATGATGACCCCGCGTGATGTCGGCCTGTTTTACGTGTGGGCGCTGTCGTCGTTGCCGCCGGACGCATTAAGCGTCTGCAAGGATTTACTCAGCACGATTCATGATAATCGCGGCGCAAACCTGGAACGACTAGCGCAGGATTTAGGCGGCACACCCTATAGCAAGAATGGTTCGCTCATCATTGATGAGGGCGTTATCGTCACCGACGCCGGAATCATTGACCTGCCAGAGTCACGGCAGTTTGTACTGGTGATGCTCTCTTTGGGGGCTTCGTTGGCCTTGCCTGCACTTTTTGAGGAGTTAAACCTCACCCTGCGCGGGCGTTACAACCCAATCATCCATAACCACCGTCAATCCGCCGTCAGTGCGGATGAGTTACTCGTGACCTATACCGCCCATCTTAACCGCGCTTATCCGCGCCCGGCCAACCCCGTGAATAACGGGCTGTATCATTACGGGTTCGTGTTGCCGCAAGGCGTGACCGTGTGCGCCGCGCCGGACATCAGTCAACCTGTCCGCAATCCCATTATCCGGTCAACCCGTTTTGGCGTCCATCTGTTGATGCAAGGGGCGCTGGTGCGCTTCGTGGACGTTAACGCGGATTGGGTGGAGCTTATGCCGGATGATGAGCGCGATAATGTACGTGTGCGCTTAGGATCGCGGTTATTCGTGCAACGGCACGACATCTGGCCGATTACGCTTGACTACAGCCAGCCCATCAGCCATTTTGCCAGCTCATTAGCCAACCCAGCGGATAAATTTGTCATCGTGCATCTTAACGGGCGGGAATTGATCGCGTTTGAGGGCGCAATTCCGGTTATGCGTGTGCCTATCGCGCTCAACATCGACGCGACTCCGCGTGGTGTTCACGTCATCACCAGCAAATGGTTTGCACGCAGTATGCAACCCTGGGCGCCCGGCGTGCCCTTTACCTGTTTCTTTGGTAGCGACGGTTACGCGCTTCACGGCTCCCCCTGGCAACGCTGGGCGATGACCGTTAACCAGACCACACTCCCCAGCAGAACCAGCGCCGGATGCGTTAACATCCCGGATTGGATGATACAAGCAGGCGCGTATCACCGCCCGGCGGATGAATTGCTATTCCGGTGGATTGGCGGTATGGAAAATGCGGATGCGCGAGTATTTGATTATCCTAGCGAAGCCCAGCCTGCCATTCGCATCTATAATGTAGACTATCTGCCCAACTTGCGGGTGTACAACCGCGCAGAAGGGTTAGTCCGCGCTGGGGCGTCTTGGGATGATGCTATTGACGCTATTTCTGATTTGCCATTACAAGCGCCGGATTCATTTTTTGTATAATCGCCTTTGTATGCAAAGGAAGCCACTATCGCATGGATGACCCCATTATTCCGCGTAAATGGAAGTTGAGCGCACATGGGACACAGAATGTGTTTGTATGGGGTGAGCGCGAACGGAGCGTGCATACATTGATGAAGGCGTTCCTATGGGCGCTGTATCTGCCTTTGTTCCCGGCGTTGACGGTGGAAGTCTTCATCAACGATCCGCGTTATAAGCCGGACGTTGTCGCTGTGCCAGATGCACCCGACATCTACAGTACCCAGACTGCTCCGCTTTTTTGGGGAGAAGCGGGCATGGTGGGCAAAGAGAAGCTATATACACTGGTGCGTCGTTACCCACACACACACTTTGCCATCGCCAAATGGACGCCCAACCTCCGTCCACATGCGGCCATCATCCGCGCCGCGCTGGAGGGCGTAGAACGGACTGCACCGTTTGACCTTGTCGGATTCCCGGCGGACAGCAAAACACGCTTCATCAACATTAAAGGGGAAATCCGCATCACGTTAAACGACTTGCCCCATACCCGCTTTGCAGATGCCAAATCAGATTAGATGACCTGCGTATAACATTCAATTTACAGATGTTTTACATATTAAAACCTATTTTATTTATCTATCATGCTCTGCTTATCCAATAAGGCGTTATTTTAATTTGTTATTCAGACAAACTTTAGACTCTACCAACCTTCGACTTGTAGCATTGAGTTAGTTCTGTTGTGCAAATACATTGTGCAACCGCACATCGTGAAGGTTATGTATGAGGATTAAAGTAATGAAAATACGTGTATTTAGCTTGTTCATCGCTCTGTTTGGTCTGCTCGCGCTGATGGTTCCGGCTGTCTCCGCGCAAGAGGGCCAATTGCTGACCCACATCCGTGTGGCGCACTTTTCGCCAGACACCCCCGCCGTGACGGTTTTCCTGAATGGTGAACCGAGTGGCATCCAGACCTTAAGCTACGGGGATGTATCCGGCTGGGTGGAGCTACCCGCAGGCACTTATAGCATCGCGGTAGCCCCCGCAGGTGGCACTATTGAGGATGCCGCCATCGGCCCGGCTAACTTCAGCCTTGCGCCTGGCGCATGGATTACCGTAGCCGCAACGGGTTCACTCGGTGCTGGCACACTGGGCGCGAGCGTTATCAGCGAAGACTACACGCCCTTAGCGGCTGGTGAAGCACGGGTGACCGTCGTCCATGCTATCGCGGATGCCCCCGCCGTTGATGTCATCCTGCCCGATGGCACACCGATTGTACAAAATCTGCGTTTTGGTAGTGGCACATCCCTGACTGTCCCGGCTGGCAGTTATGACCTCGCGGTTGTCGCCGCAGGCACCACCGGCCCGGCTGTACTGGACTTGCGCGGTGTGCGCCTGGATAGCCAGACATTCTATCTTGTTTCGGCAGTCAACAGCCTGGCCGCACCCAACGTAAACCTGCAAGCCATCCCGCAGAGTGTTGTCGCGCCGCTATTCGGTAAAGTCCTTGTCACGCGGACAATCCCGCAGGTTGCCGCCGCCGATGGCCGCTTTACCACGCTGTTAACCGCGCTCAGCCTGACCGGACTCGATGAAGTGGTTGCTGGTGAAGGCCCGTTCACGGTGTTCGCGCCGACTGATGCCGCTTTCGCCGCCCTGCCCGATGGCGTGCTGGCAAGCCTCATCGCTAACCCGGATGCACTGTCTAACATCCTGCAATATCACGTTGTTCTAGGCCGCGCAGTCGCCGCCGACATTGTGCAACTGACTAGCATTAACTCGCTGGTGGGTTCTATCAGCGTGCGTGTGGAAGATGATCGTGTCTTCCTGCAAGGTGGCGCGGAAATCATCATCACGGACATTCAGGCCGCGAATGGTGTTATCCATGTGATTGACGCCGTGTTAGTTCCCGGCAGTTAATTTCGCTCAGCACGTTTAGTAACTGAAGCAACAAAAAAGCCACGCAGAATGATAACTATTCTGCGCGGCTTTTGTTTCTTGCTAAACACTCGGCTAATCCGTCGCTTGCTTCTCCGCTTTTTTCTGGCGGCGCTCTACCTTGCGGCGGAATCTATTCCACACACCGCTTAAGCCCATCGCCTTACGCATCTCTTGCAGGGTGGCCTGTGTTATCTGGCGGACTTCTTCCGTGCCGTTGACGATAATTTCCTCAATCAAGCCCGGCTCGTCATAGCGTGCCCGGCGCTCGCGCATGGGATCCAGAAAATTGTTGATAGCAATCGTCAACTTCTCCTTGACTTCGACATCTCCCACACGGCCAGCACGATAGCGCGTCTTCAGGTCTTCTACTTCCGCTTTGTTCGGGTTAAACACATCATGATAGTCAAAAACCGGGTTGCCTTCCACCGTTCCGGGCACGTCCGCGCTGATGCGGTTAGGGTCGGTGTACATCCCCTGCACCTTTTTGGCAACAGTTTTCGTATCATCACTAAGGAAGATGGTGTTATTCAGGCTTTTGCTCATCTTGGCTTGCCCATCCGTGCCGACCAACGTCCCGCCTTCGCTCATAAAATCCGGGATGGGGAAGACTTCGCCATACAGATGATTAAAGCGGCGGGCAATCTCGCGGGTGATTTCCACATGGGCGACGTTATCCTTGCCCACCGGGACGAGATGTGCTTTCACATGCAGGATGTCCGCCGCTTGCAACACCGGGTATCCTAGCAGACTGTAGGGCATCTCGATATTGGCATCGCGTGCCATATCCTTCAGGCTGGGCAGGCGTTCTAGCCGGGAGACAGTGACGAAGTTCTGGAATAGCGTGTTAATCTCGCCCATTTCCGGGATGGCGGACTGCAAATAGAACTTCACGTTGTCCGGCTCAATCCCGGCAGAGATGGCATCCAGCACAATGGCGTAAGCATTGGCGTCTACCTGGGCGATGTCCTCCGGCGTGTTTTTAGTAGTCAGCATGTGCAAATCCGCAATGATGAAAATGCTATCGTATTCATGCTGGAACTTCACACGGTTGGCAAGCGAGCCGACATAGTGCCCTAAGTGCAATTTCCCGGTGGGGCGGTCGCCGGTGAGGATGCGTTTTTTCTCGGTCATGGGTTCGTCTTTCGTCCGTCAGTTAGGCTGATTTAACGATATAAGCATAGCGTAAACTGCTAAAATTTCTATGGCTTTTCTTACCCATATGGCGCTTGGGCAAGGTATAATATGTTTGGAGGCGGTGCACATAAACCCTTTTATCTCCGCCTATAGTCATTCTATCATTGCCTCTCATTATTTGATGATAGTACCCATACTACAAGTTGTTAGCCCGATACCCCGCCCAGCAAACTTTATTGGCGTTGGGACGGCGTTAACGCAAGAGGAGTTCAAACCTGATGTTATCTGCTGAATTTATCTCCCGAATTATCGGGCTTTTCCTTCTTTCAATTTTAGGGGCACGGGTGGGCGTTGATGTCGCGCCCGGCCTGAACCTGCCGCCGGATGCCAGCGCCTTGTTATTCAGCATGGTGGGGGCATTGGTCGGCATTACCTTAACGCCGTTTCTGACTGTGCGCCCGGTTGTCGCACTTAATAAGAGCATCCGCGACATCCAACCGGAGAGCCTGGTTGTTAGCATTATCGGCGCGGCCATTGGCCTGACGCTTGCCTTGCTGATGGCCTATCCGCTTTCGCTCATGCCTAACCCGCTTAATGCCTACTTCCCGCCTGCCGTGTCGATTGTGGGCGGCTACTTAGGCTTGACCATCTCCCGGATGCGAGCGCGGGAAATTGTGGACATCTTCCGTAAAAATCGTAGCGGACAAGGAATCTCGGTACAGTCTAACCGTAAGCTCCTGGTAGATACCAGTGTGTTAATTGACGGGCGCATTGTGGACATCTCCATGACAGGCTTCTTAGGTGGGACATTGCTCATCCCGGAATTTGTGATGCGTGAACTGCAACAAGTGGCCGATTCCGCAGATAGCATCCGGCGGAATCGGGGACGGCGCGGGCTGGAAAAGGTCAAGGAATTGATGCACAACGACGTGACCCCCGTCCGCGTGATTGATGACGACATCGACGGCCTGCACGAAGTAGACGACAAGCTCATCGTGCTGGCGATTCAGCTAGAGGCTTATCTGCTGACGAACGACTATCCGCTTGCCAAAATTGCGGAAGCGCAAGGCGTCACTGTGCTGAACATCAATCTGCTGGCGAATGCAGTCCGCATGTTGTTTATACCCGGAGAAACCTTCGCGCTACACATCATCCAGGAAGGCACAGATGACGGTCAGGGTGTGGGCTACCTGGAGGACGGCACAATGGTTGTGGTAGAACACGGACGGCGCTATATGGATAGAACCGTGCGCGTGGAAGCGACAAAAGTCATCAACCGCGAAGCCGGACGTATGATATTCGCGGTAGTGGTGAAGTAAGTATGAACCAAACAAAACGGGTGGAGCAGTCCCTCCACCCGTAAGTCATCTCTTTATGATGAAGTCCTATCGAACACTGCCGTCAGCTTCAATGGTATAGCGGCGGACGACCTGCGCGCCATTTTCCGAGAAGATCGTAACAAACACTTTCCCCTCAAAATCCGGCCCGACATTCAACTGTAGTTCGCCCGTCGTCAAGCGGAAGAAGCGATAATAGCCGTCTGCAGAGGCGGCGATTTGTGTATTCGCTACCGGGTTAAGAGGCACGGCGTTCACAATTTCCGGCGTGATGACCAGCGCAGGGCGATAGGGGTCACGGGATGGATTCCAGATATTAAATGTCGCGCCATCGGGTGAAACCACATTAAAAATCGCGGTATCCGGTGAATTCGTGTTGCGGTTATCATAATCGGATAGTTCCACACAAGTGCTGACAATACTTAAAGTAGCCGTTGGGATAACCTGTGTGTTGAAAGGTGGTGTGGTGTTTAAGTAACCTACCGCCTGCACAGTTGGCACGGTATCTGACTGAACCAAACCGATAAACGTTGCCACATTAAATACTGTGCCACTATTAACAAGGCTAAATGAAGGCACACTGATAAAAACACTACCAATTAAACCACCCGATGCTGTTACAAATTGGCCTGAGAAAAGGTCATAATAGATTGCACCTGCTGGCAGAGAGAAGCCAACAGCGACACCCCCAACATAGTCCTGGTCTGCGGTAATTGTACCAACCGCACCGTAGCCGCAAATTTCGTTAGCGGAAGCAGGCGTAGCCTGAGTTGCGAAGAACATCAGCGAAAGCAGTAAAGCGGGCACGACGAAAAGTTTACGCATGTTTTTATAGTTTCCTTTATGCTGTCCACAAACAAAAATACACTTGGTTAAGTGTATTTGATTAAAGTATAAGTATTCTATAGTTACGTGACAAGTTAAGAAAAAACGAAATTTTCCTTAACTTGCAATAGTCTGCATTTACGGCAGATATTGGTCATCGTATCCGCCGGAAATTTCTATTATCTATGCCAATAGCAGATGCTCTCTCGTCGGTTGCATCCTTCACATTCGACAAACCCTGACTTATGTATTCAGAGTCAAACGGATAGAATCAAGGATGGCCTGCATCCGGCCAACCAGTGTATTTGCTGTGGCATCGGCGGTGTACATCTCAATCACAATCAGTTGACCATCACGTTCTGCGAAGAAGGTGTCTAACTGGCCGGGAGAAGCCACGCCGCGCAGGATGGAAATGTCTCGTCCGTCTTCCAATACCGGGATGCGATAACTGCGGCGCACAGTGCCATCATCCGCCACATCACCATCGACGAAAAAATCTGTAAACTCATCGCCGTAGGTATCGCGGATGTACGAGCCAATCGCACCGATGATGCTCTGGCCTTCGCCCAGCGCAGAGCTTAAAATCGTCAAAGCAACGGCGGCAGACGAATCCGGCGCACGCCACACATGGCGCAACATATCCTCATCCGACTCGTTGATGCGGTCTTCCGGCGGAATCCAATCATTAAACATGGAAATACTGTACTGTGCGTCAAAGAGCGTACTGGCACGCGGGAAGGGAGTCGGCACGGTAGCCACATTTGCACCATCCCCGCCACCTGCATTCAGCGCCAACGCGAAGAAAGCGCCGATGAGCAGAAGGCCGACAATCACCCCAACAATCAGCAATCCGCCGGAGACACGCCGCGCATTCGTGGCATAACTGCCCGTAATCGGCCCTGTGCCGGGTGACATGGGCGCGGTAGCGGCAGAAAGTGTGGACGGTTGCATGGGGCGGGGGGTATTGGTCGGTGGGCGATAGTTCGCCATGCCCTGCCCGCGCAGGGCGTTAGTATAGGCATCCGCTAATTCTCCGGCGGAACTAAAGCGTTCATTGGGGTCTTTCGCGGTAGATTTTTGGATGACCTGCTCAATCTCTAGCGGCACATCAGGGCGGATGTCGCGGATACTAGGCAGAGGTTCGGTGATGTGCTTCAATAAGACCGCCATCGGTGTTTCCGCCTGGAAGGGGCCGCGCCCGGTGATGAGTTCAAACAACACCACCCCTAGCGAATACACATCGGAACGGGCATCAATCGGCAGGCCGTTGGCTTGCTCCGGTGACATATACGCGGGCGTGCCGATAATCATGCTTCCGGTCAGGTCACTGCCTAGCACACGGGCAATGCCAAAGTCGCTGAGGTAAGCATTCCCGGCTTCATCCAGCATGATGTTACCCGGTTTTAAGTCGCGGTGGACAATGCCGCGTGTGTGCGCGTAATCTAACGCTTGCGAAACCTGGCGCAGAGGGCGGTCAATCTCATCCAGACCCAGCACGCCGCGCCGGATGCGCTGTTCCAGACTACCGCCACCCAGATAGCGCATAGCGATAAAAGGCAAGCCTTCGCTTTGGCCGTAGTCATAAATGGGCAAAATGTGTGGATGCTCTAGCTGAGAGATAACCTCTACCTCACGCTCGAAGCGATCATAAAATGTCGGGTCGTGGAGCATCTGGCGGGGTAGCACCTTGATGGCTACAGCGCGGCTCATGGATTGTTGCACCGCCCGGTAAACCGTCGCCATACCGCCCCGCCCGATTTCTTCCAAAATCTGGTACTGCCCCATCATCTTGCCGATGAGGTCATCCCGTGCCGGTGGCGGCGGTGGGGGCTGGTTGGTGGGTAGGGTGAAGCTATCGCGGTCAGTCTGTTTTGGGTTTTCTGTATCGCTCATAATGGGCATCTCTCCTGCATCACGCCCCCATTATCATGCAGGTTGGCAATCCCCGCAAGCAGTTGTTCAGTTAACCTTTAAACCAGCCTGTATCATATGGTTAACAACCACATGATGAAATGGCCGGATTACATTAAAATAGATAATCCCTGTCCAATGATGATAGTGAACTACCGTCAGGACATAAAAGCGATTATGGCCTGCATCTATCGGCTCACATACTACAGCCAGCGCCGCCGTGAGGTGTTTCTCGGTCGCGCTCATGCAGATGTAGCGGTCTTCTTCCGCTAGTTTGACTTCAAAGAACGCCAGCATCTTGCCCGGCGTCATGGGGATGTCTTCCGGTATCAGGTGCGGTACATGGGGGATGCCTTCCTGCTTCATGCCCAGCAAACGCACAAATAGCCACCGTACCCGATACAAAAACGACATCCAGCCCGGTTGATAGTTCATCATCCCTGCGACAAATTCGCGCAGACTTAGACTGCTTTCCGCCGTTTTGATGTCCACATGATCCGCATCAGAGATTACGGAGTCCAACGGCGGGAACCGCCAGCGACACCCTTCTACGACCAGATTAAGCGTTTGTGTTTGCACGGTTATTTCTCCTGTGGTTGTCTATTCGTCAAAGGGAATGTCATATAGGCGCAAAAATTCATGAAACATCGCCATAAAATCCGGCAGGGTCAGGGTAGGGAGCATATGCTCGCCTCCAATTAAGATGGCATAAAATATACGCGCCATCAGTTGTGCATTGGCTAAGGAATAGCCCATCGCAAGGAACAAATCGCACACATAGGTTTGTCGTTGGGCGTCAATACGCTCCTGACAAATCCTGACATCCGGGTCTTGTAGCGCCCAATTGCGGAAGCCGACTTCCGTTCCGGGAGGATATTCTGTTGCAATTTTGAGCAAGCGAACGATTTTTCGTTGCGGCATGGCTTCTTCATCCGTCAGGCGGATGATGTGCAATGTGCTGATGTCTTCGTAATGGTCAAGCAGATTGTGTTTGAAGCCGTCGTAGCTTTTAAAGTGATGGTAAAAAGACCCTTTAGTGAGCTTCAGGCGTTGGGTCAGCCGCTCAATCGTTAATTCCGATGCACCCTGCTCGGATAAAATCTGTAAGGCTTCATCCAGCCATGTTTGTTTGGTTGCGCGGGGCATATAGTCATACCTTTAGCCTGAGTTATATCTTAAACATACTATACCGTATGGTATGTTGTCAAGCGGGTAAAATCACCTGCTTGACAAATGACCCGAAGTCATTTAACCTATTTTTTAAATGAACGACGGTCATTTATGATGAAAAAACGCGCAATCAACGATAATCAAAAACAACAACGGCGGCAGGTCATCCTGGCGCAAGCATGGAGCCTATTCCAACAGATGCCTTATGAGGCCATCAATATTCAGGATGTGGCGGCGGCGTGTGGATTAGCCAAAGGCACACTGTACCTGTACTTCAACACCAAAGAGGCGCTGTTTTTAGCTGTGATGACGGAGCAATTCCAGACGTGGTTCGACAGCATCGACGCGGCCTTAGCCCCGCCCCACACGCTGGATTCAGTCGTGGACGCCATCACGGAATCGCTGATGACGCGGCCTCATTTTGTGCGGCTGTTCGCCATCCTGCATGTGATTTTAGAACGCAACATCTCCGCAGAAGACGCCCTGCCGTTTAAACAATTTTTACTCCAGCGCATCACGCGCACAGGCCAATTGCTGGAAGACGCCCTGCCCACATTGGCGGATGGAACCGGCGCGGAAGCCTTGTTGCAGGCTTATGCAGTCGCTATCGGCGTGGAACACATCGCCAACCCCGCACCCATCGTGGCGCAGGTTATCGCACAAAACCCGGATTTAGGCATATTCGATGTGCGCTTTAGCGCAACCTTTAGCGCGATACTCCGCGCAATCCTCACACATTTATCAGGAGATTAACCCCAATGGCAAAAACAAATATCACCGGACAGTGGGCACTCGTTACGGGTGCATCAAGCGGGCTAGGCGTAGACTTCGCCAAAGCACTTGCGGAAAACGGCGCGAACCTCATCCTGGCGGCGCGGCGCATGGAACGTCTGGAACAAGTGCGCGATGAAATCAAGGCGCGGTATAACGTCAATGTAGAGGTCATCAGCATTGACCTTGCCCAACACAACGCCCCGCAAACGCTGTATGATGACCTGAAATCGCGCGGGCTGGAAGTAGACATCCTCATCAATAACGCGGGCTTAGGGCTGTATGGCGAATTTTTAGAGATTGATTGGGAACGTGAAAAGGCGATGCTGGATTTAGACATCATCACCTTAACGCATTTGACGAAATTGTTCCTGCGCGATATGGTCAAGCGGGATCGCGGCCACATCCTGCAAGTGGCGTCTATCGGCGCGTATCAGCCGTCGCCCCTGTACGCCAGCTATGCCGCCGCAAAAGCCTATGTGCTGAACTTCAGCCAGGCGGTAAACTATGAATTACGCAAGACAAACGTCCGCGTGACGGTGGTCTCGCCCGGTGTGACAAAAACAGAATTTCTGCAAGTGGCCGGCCAACAGCCGACGCTGTATCAACGCATGGCGATGATGGACAGCCCAACGGTGACACGGCAGGGGATTAACGCGATGCTGAATGGCAAAAGCCAGATTGTGCCCGGCATGATGAACGCGCTAACGGTGTGGTTAAACCGGCTGATGCCGCGCCGGATGGCCGCCGCAGTCGCGTATCGCACCATGAAATAAGCTCTAGTCCTGTGGGGTTGCCCACACAGAAGATAAGGAAAATTACCCATGCGCCCATTTGACGAGATTTACGCCAATGTGCCCGCCGAACAACGCGAAGCCCTGCGCGAATTCCGCACGATGCACCCGGAACGCACGCTGAACATCAACGGCACGGACTGGCGCTATGTGGTCAGTGGTGCGGGTGAGCAAACCCTGTTATTGCTGGTGGGTGGCCTGCGGGAAGCAGACGCCGCCCATGCCAATATCGGCATGTTGAGCGATACATTCCGCGTGATTACGCCCAGTTACCCGGCGCTAAACACAATGGATGAACTCGCGGACGGTATTTCCACGATTTTAATGCACGAAGACGCCGGACGCGCTCATGTACTGGCGGGGTCGTTCGGCGGGATGCTGGCACAGGTATTCATCCGCCGCCATGCGGAACAAGTCGCAAAGGTTGTGCTTTCCACCACCGCCGTATTAGACGAAGACAGCGCGGCACGTTACGAGCAAGCACTAACGATGGTCGCGCCTCTACCGCCGGAAGAAGTCGCGGCGATGGCAAAACAGATGATGTTCGCCACGATGCAACCCCCGCCGGAATACCACGCTTTTTATCAGGCATACTTGGATGAACTGTATAGCTATCGCGTGGATAAAGCCGGGATTATGAGCCTGTATAGCGCCCTGCTGGATTTCGCCACACACGACGCGCTCAGTTCCACATGGGACGGCGAAATGTTGATTTTAGAGGCAGATGACGACTCTACATTTGATGAAGCGGTGCGGGCAAAAGTACGGGCGCTGTATCCCCATGCGGAAAATTATGTGTTCCATAATGCCGGACATTCCCCCGCCACCAGCCAGCGCGATTTATACTTCAGCGTGGTGAAGGGCTTCTTGGTTCGCTGATTGGCACTAGCGTAAACAGGGCGATTCGCGGTTTAGTTGTTCTATGATAACGCACATGGACAATCCATCTGGATAGTCCATCACAGCCCATCGGGTTAACCTACCCATCCACCATAAAGGAAAATCAATGCCCGCACGCCGCGCAACCCAATACACCAAAGCCGCGTTGCTCATCACCAGCATGTTAACGGTCATGTCCAGTGCCACCGTCGCGCCTGCCCTGCCGCAGATGCGCGACGCCTTCATGGATTACCCCAATGTGGATTTGTTGGTGCGGCTGGTGGTCACGCTCCCGGCGTTGTTTATCGTCATCGGCGCGCCTATTGCCGGGTTCATTGTAGACCGCTACGGGCGCAAGCCGTTGTTGGTCGGCTCTGTGGTGGTGTATGGCATCGCGGGGACTTCCGGTTATTTAGCGGAGAGCTTGCCGTTTATCCTTGCCGGGCGTGCCGTGCTGGGGCTTGCCGTCGCTGGCGTCATGACGTGCGTCATCACGCTGGTTGCGGATTACTTCATTGGGGCGGAACGCGCCCGCTTTATGGGCTTACAGGCGGCTTTTAGCGGCTTAGGCGCGACGATCTTCATGCCGATGGGCGGCCTGCTGGCAGACGTTAACTGGCGGATGCCGTTTTTGGTGTATGGGCTGGCGTTTATGGTCTTTCCGCTTATCGTGCTGGTGTTGTTCGAGCCGGAGCGTGTGCCATCCTCCAAGCCGCGCCAACCCCGTGCGGAAATACCGCCAGACCAGCGCACACCGTTCTTATTGATGGGCTTCATCTATTTTACGTTGCTCATCACGCAGGTTTGCTTTTATCTTGTGCCAGTGCAGTTGCCGTTTTATCTGGTTGATTTACTCAACGCGACCAGCACACAGACAGGCTTTGCCATTGCCGGGTTATCCACCTGCTACGCGCTAGGCTCAATCATCTACGGGCGGCTGAACCCGATACGCTTCCGGCATGTGCCGGTCATGGTGGCCGCGTTCGCTGTGATGAGCGTCGGTTTTCTGCTCATCCAACTGGCGCAGGGTTGGGCGATGTTGGCCGTCGCGTTGTCGCTTGCGGGGCTATCACTGGGCTTCATCGTGCCCAACCTTAACCTGTGGTTGGCGGAAAGCGTGCCGGATGCCATACGCGGACGCGCTTACGGCGGCTTTACGACCGCGCTCTTTTTAGGGCAATTTCTCGCGCCCATCTTCGCGCAACCGTTTAGCAACCTTAACGGCCATGATTACACGTATGGCGCGGCGGCGTT
>DAIMZF010000019.1:0-41055 GCA_036734085.1 Aggregatilineales bacterium | reverse complement strand
TACACGCGCTCTTTGCTTACTGTGCATGACCTATCATTTGTGCGCGTCCCGGAAACAACGAGTCCGCCTCTTAAACGTTATCTTGATGTTGTTGTGCCTGCATCCGTTAAACGTGCTGACCATATCCTCGCTGATTCCCGAGCGACCAAAGAAGATCTAATAACCCTTTACAACACACCACCGGAAAAGATAACAGTATTACTCAGTGGTGTGGACGCCCGCTTTAAACCTTCTATGATACCTTTTGCGCAGATTAGTCAAAAATATAATCTGCCGAAAAAACCTTATATTCTGAGTATTGGCACAATCCAGCCACGTAAGAACTATACAAGGCTCATACAAGCGGTTCATCAACTACGGCAATCCGGGTTAGATGTCATATTGGTCATTGCAGGTGGGCGCGGTTGGCTCGAAAGTTCTATCTATACAACAGTGACCCAACTCAACATGCAAGATCATGTACATTTTATCGGGTTTGCTGATGACCAAGATTTACCGGCGCTTTATACACATGCCGCTTGCTTTGCTTTCCCATCTTTATATGAAGGGTTTGGGTTGCCTGTGCTAGAGAGCATGGCATGTGGAACCCCCGTTTTAACGTCAAATATATCATCATTACCAGAAGTTGCAGGCGATGTTGGCTTGATGGTTGACCCCTATGATGTAAATGCCATCGCAGACGGCCTACGCGAACTAATCACAGATGATGCATCCCGTCAAAAACGTATTGAAGCAGGGTTTGCACATATCCAAAACTTTACATGGGAGAAATCCGCAAGGCAATTACGTAATATCTATCAACAAATGCTCTGAGTGCTATAATCCTGCTTAAAGTAGACAAAGGGATAGTAAAGTGACAATCGTAGAAAAGAAAATTTCGGACTCCAAAGTAACGCTTAGCGTGGTGATGGGGCCGCAGGATACAAATAGTCTGGGTAACGTTCATGGTGGAGTTATTATGAAACTGGTGGACGAAGCCGCAGGTTTTGTCGCTTTACGGCATTCTCGCAGACCTAGCGTGACCGTCGCAGTTGATTCCATGACCTTTATGCAACCCATCCACGTTGGGATGTTAGTAACGTTTAATGCGGAACTTTCTTATGTTGGCCGCACTTCAATGGAAATTTTCGTTGAGGTTATAGCGGAAAATCCGCTAGAGGGTACGTCACGTCTTTCTAACACTGCCTATCTCGTTTTTGTTGCACTTGGAGACGATGGCCGCCCGACAGAGGTTCCACCTCTAATTTATGAAACAGATGCAGAGCGTCGCCGTGCAGATGCCGGAGTTGAACGTCAAACATACCGTAAACGCCAACGTGCACAAGAGGCACAAGAGAATGGCTAAGGAATCCGCACTAGTTAAGCTATTACAAGATGCAGGCGCTAAACGGGTATTGGAGGCTCAAGCACCCGACTTAGGGCTAGCAGAACATAACCCATACCCGTTTATGGCAGTTGTTGGTCAAGTAGAGATGCGTACAGCACTCATGCTATCTGTTATCAATCCGGCGGTTGGCGGTGTTTTATTGATTGGCCCGCGTGGTATTGGTAAAACGACGGCTGTACGTAGTTTGATGGGTATTTTGCCAGACATTGAAGTTAGCGATTGTGAAGAAGGCGTCTTTCCGGAAGATTTACAGAACGAAGATGCTAAACATCTTTATCCTGATTGTTACGAAAAATTTCATAATGGCGAACTTATATCACACTATGAACCTGTAAAACTGGTAGAGTTGCCCCTTAATGCGCGGCTAGATGATGTTGTAGGTGGCATCAATGAGCGTGTCGCCGCACAGCGTCATGTTATCCGTCTGGAGCGCGGTATTCTGGCA
The DNA here is from genome assembly GCA_036734085.1 of Aggregatilineales bacterium. Taxonomy (GTDB): domain Bacteria; phylum Chloroflexota; class Anaerolineae; order Aggregatilineales; family Phototrophicaceae; genus J038. The sequence continues at coordinate 39,223 of DAIMZF010000019.1, read as the reverse complement.
CGCGCAGATAACAATTTGCTCTATGTAGATGAAGTTAATCTGCTGAATGATGAAATTATTGATGCTATTTTAGATGCGGCGGCACAAGGGCAATATGTCGTCCGGCGTGGTGCGATGGTAGGAACTTACCGCTCACGCTTCGTACTCATCGGTTCTATGAACCCGGAGGAAGGCCGCCTGCGTCCGCAGATTATGGATCGCTTCGGTCTGCGCGTGAACGTGCGCGGTTTAACAGATGTCGATGAGCGGCTAGAGGTTTATAATCGTGTACGTGCTTATCGTAAAAATCCGGCACAGTTTGTTAAGCAGTGGGAATGGGTTACAACCGAAGTGCAAGAACAAGTCCTTACAGCACGGGAATTGCTCAAAGAGATGACAATTGATAAAACCGCGCTCAATATTGGTTTAAAGCTTGTTAATGACTTAGAGATTGATTCCGCGCGGGCGGAGTATACTATGTTTGAAGCGGCACGCGCTTATGCCGCCGCAGATGGACGCGATGTTGTGATGACTGCTGATGTACGTGCTGTTGCCCCCTTAGCCTTACGCCAACGTAAAAGCGATTTTATGATCAATTATTTTGAGATGCAAAAGCGTGAAGATGAACAAATTGCCGTGACTTTTGATCGTATTGCAGAGGCAACATAATGCGAATTTGGTTTATCCTACTCATCGCTACCTTTTTCTATATGCTTACCTGGCTAGAGAATCCTGGTGCAGGGATTTCATTTAACGCCTATGACTTGGCGGAATGGGTATCCTTACATCCTCAAGTGCCGTCAAAGCCGAATCCTCTCATAGTATCGCTAGGGTTAAGGTTGCCGCTTGTTTTGTTAATCTGGATGCTCGCTTTTTGCACAATACATCTTAAATCTGTGCCAAGACTAGCCGGTTTAGCTGGTATTTCATTTTTACTACTGGCAACGATGCCGCCACCAGAGCTTATCATCGAGCGGGCAAATCAGAACTATATCCAACAAGCGATCTTATTTTTGGTGGCATGTACAGGCACTGCTGTTATCTTCACAGGCTTGTTTAATCAAATTCGGAGCCTTGTCATGTGGGGCTTAGCGATTGTTATGCTATTTTGTAGTGTGTGGAGTGTATTCCAGGCGCAAAGTTTTATGATAGGCTTTAGTATGCCTGTGGTCGTTAGTGTAAATGTTTTCCTGTTTTGTGGTTTAGGATTACTGACGGCATTTTTAAGCCAAAAACGGCAAGGAAGCCATAAAACACATTCCGTCCTTGCCGTTGATTCACACTCGTCTTAGTCTTAGGTCATGCGCTCTGAGATATAGGTTACGGCTTGCCCGACAGTCTCAATTTTCTGAGCATCTTCATCGGTGATTTCGCCGCCGAATTCTTCCTCAAAAGCCATGATAAGCTCAACAAGGTCGAGTGAGTCTGCTTCTAAATCGTTGCGGAAGTGAGATGATGACGTGATGTGATCTTCATCGACACCCAGTAAGTTAGCAACGATAGTCTTTACACGTTCTTCAACAGATGCCATAATTTCCTCCTGATGTTTGGGAAACAGTGATTTCGCGTGATAGTAGGCACATTATACCGATAATCGACCCGCTTGCCAGTGGGATTACAGCAAGGAAAACCGAATCATGCTCAATGATACGCCAACTACTGAAAGTCGTAAAGCCGATCACATCCGCATTAATCTTGAAGAAAATGTACAATTTCCCCGCTTAACAACCGGTTTAGAGCGCTATCGTTTTGTACATCAAGCCCTACCAGAGTTGGATTTAGTGGATGTAGATATAACGCTTGAATTATTTGGCAAGAAATTAGGATCTCCCTTGCTTATTTCCTCTATGACGGGTGGCACAGATACCGCCCAGCGCATTAATGAAAATCTAGCAGAAGCCGCTCAACAACATCGTATTGCTATGGGCTTAGGCTCTCAGCGTGCCGCAGTGGAAGATAGTGCCCTTGCAGACAGTTATAATATCCGCAAACTAGCCCCCGACATATTGTTATTTGCGAATATTGGTGCTGTTCAATTTAATTACGGGTATGGTGCAGAACAATGCCAGCGTGCAGTAGATATGGTACAGGCTGATGCCCTCATCCTGCATTTTAATGTCCTTCAGGAGGCGGTACAACCGGAGGGTGACACCAACTTTAAAAATCTGCTAAATAAAATTGAGCAAGTTGTTAAAGCGGTCTCTGTGCCAGTTATTGCTAAAGAAGTTGGTTGGGGTTTTTCCAGTAGTGCCGTACAAGATTTGAAAAATGTTGGCGTAGCGGCTATTGATGTTGCTGGTGCTGGCGGCACATCCTGGAGTGAAGTTGAATATTATCGCGCTCCAACAGCCTTTCATGCCAAAGTAGCCGCCGCCTTTGCAGATTGGGGTATTCCGACGGCGGACTCTATTTGTTATGCACTAGAAGTTGCGCCAGAACTTCCTATCTTTGCGAGTGGCGGCCTGCGTGATGGCATTGACTTAGCTAAAAGTATTGCACTTGGGGCCACGTTGGGCGGCATGGCAGGGCCTTTCCTGAAGGCGGCCAACGAGTCGGTTGAAGAAGTGGATGAATTCATCCGTATTATCAACAAACAGTTGCAGGTTGCTATGCTCTGCACAGGCATTAATTCAATCGCAGATTTGCAGAACACTCCCCTGCTCGTTCGCTTATAATTCATCAAACAAGCTCACGGAAAATGAGGTTGCATAACAACCGCCCTCTTTCCGTGAGCTTTACCCGTTCTTCATCAATCATTAGTAATCCGTCACGCTCAAACCGTCGCAGAACATCGCCGTGTTTGTCTAATAAATTTAGTTTAAAACGCTCCGCAAAGGCCGCTAAATTCACGCCTTCGTGCAACAAACGTAGGCACATAATCAAGGTATCGCTGATTTCTTCATCTGTGCTTAACCGATGACCCTCATCAACTGCAGGCGTGAATGGGAAAGGTTGTGATGCGGATGATGTGCTTAGGGCGTCAATATACTTTTGGGGAGCACGTACGACAGAATAGCGCGTTCCACCCGCAAAACCATGTGCACCTGGCCCTATGCCAATGTAAGGTAAATTCCGCCAGTATTGCAGGTTATGACGACATGCCAAGCCCGGCTTAGACCAATTGCTGATTTCATATTGATCATATCCGTGTTGTTGAAGTTCCTTAGTCGCATACTCATACATATCGGCGGCAAGGTCGTCATCTGGCGCGGGAACTTCACCCTGCGTTACCCAATCATCAAGGGGTGTTCCAGGTTCCAAGCCTAGCGCATATAACGAAAGATGTTCTACGTCTAATTGTAAAGTATCGTGGAGGGTTTGCTTCCAAGTATCAAATGTTTGGGTTGGGAAGCCGTAGATTAAATCCACATTGATATTATCAAAACCAGCTTCTCGCGCAAACCGCACAGCATCCACCAATCCTTGATGCTGATGCCGCCGAGCGAAAAACTTAAGTTCACTATTGTCCGACGACTGCATCCCAATACTTAATCGGTTAATACCTGCCTCTCGTAACCCAATCAAATATTCCAACGTCAAGTCATTAGGGTTAGCTTCTGTGGTTATCTCTGCGCCAGGCAAGATCATATAATGTGCGCGGATATGTTCTATGAGGCTCTTAAATTGAGGGACAGTTAATAGACTAGGTGTGCCGCCACCGAAGAAAATTGTCCCAACCTCTGGATGCGGGTTATTTTGACTGACAATTGTCAATTCTGTTTTAAGCGCCTCCACAAAAGCGGGAATTAACTGTTCTATACGAGTGTAAGTATTAAAAGCACAGTAAGTACACATGGATGTGCAAAATGGAATGTGAAGATAAATTGACAACAACGGGTCAATGCTTGAGATTGATTGATTGCGGTATTGATAGGGGTCACATATAATAGATTGAGAAATCATTTCATATTTTCCCTGTAAATCATAAACGGATAATCTGTGATATGCCAGAAACAACACAATTTGGCAACAACGCAAGTGACGGTAGAACCGCACATATCGAAGGTACATTAAAGAATAACACTATCTTAATGAACCGTTACAAGATTCTAGGCGTTTTGGGTGGAGGCGGCCAGGGCGCGGTGTACAGCGCAAGAGATATGAACTTTGAAGCTAAGCGGATGGTCGCCATCAAAGAGATGCGCTACCAATCCGGCGATGCCAATGTTCGCGCTGTTGCCCTTAACACCTTTCAACGAGAAGCTAACATTCTAGCCCTACTCACCCACCCTACTATCCCTAAAATCTACGATTTCTTTGATGATTCCGATAACCGCTTTTATCTGGTTATGGAATTTATCAACGGGAGTGACTTGGAAGCTTTACTGAGCAAGACTAAAGAACTGCCGATGGATAAGATTATCGAATGGGCGATTGACCTATGCGATGTTCTCCACTATCTGCACTCTCAGCCAGAAACAATTATCTTCCGGGATATGAAACCGGCAAATATCATGGTTGATAGTCTTGGTAAAGTCCGCTTGATTGACTTCGGTATCGCCAAAAAATTCGTTAGTGGTGTTAAAAACACCATGATTGGCACCGAAGGTTACTGCGCCCCTGAACAATACAAAGGAGACGTAAACCCACGCAGTGATATTTATGGGCTTGGTGCTACAATCCATCACATTGTAACACGCAAAGACCCGCGCATTGAACAGCCATTTAGTTTCTCTGAACGCCGTATCAAAGATCACAATCCCACAGCACCGGATTTTCTGCAAAAGATTTTAGATCGTGCGTTGGAGATGGACGCTAAGCAACGTTACCAAACCTGTGAAGAAATGCGGCAAGACCTGATTTTACTTCGTGCTAGTATGGCCTCTGGTAATACAGCCAGTATAAGAGCAAATACAGGCACGAGCAGACAATCGGCGGATCACACAGGATTTTTTGATGACGACAGTCTTTCATCTAGCTATGGGCCACGCTGGACGTTTAAGACCGAAGATGAAATACGTGGTAGTCCTGTTGTGTTCAAAGATAAAGTCCTCATCGGGTCATATGACACAAACCTGTGGGCTGTAAACTTAGAAGATGGCTCATTCCTGTGGAAATACGCGACGTTAGGGGGTGTGGCAACAACACCTGTTGTAGATAAAAAGAACGGGCTTGTGCTTTTTGGTTCAGAAGACCACCATTTTTATGCGCTTGATATTGAAACTGGTCGTGTATCGTGGAAGCATATAACTTCTGGACGTATTCGTTCTTCCCCCTACTTAGCCCATGACCACGTATTTTTCGGTAATGATAATGGGCATCTGTACGCCATCTCTGCGGGGAGCGGTCGCCTGCTGTGGGAAACAGATTTAGGTGCGGAAATCCGCACACGACCTTTTGTTACCAATGACCGAGTATTTGTTGGGGCAGAAAGTGGCGAACTGTTCTCCCTTGAGCTTTCAGGTCTGCGTAAGTGGAGCGTTGACGTTTCCAAGCGTGGGCGGGCTATTTCGTCTTCGCCTTATGTAGATGAAAACGAAGGCATATGCTACGTTGGGTGTTTTGATGGTAATTTATATGCGGTTGACATTGCCGGCAATGGGTATGTTATGTGGCGCTTCCGCACGATGAAACCTATTATTTCATCCGCAGTTGTTAATGATGACACGGTTTATTTTGGCTCTGTAGATGGTAGCCTTTATGCAGTCAGTACCGAAACATCCAAAGAAAGATGGCGCTTCACAACCGAGAAACCAATCGTTGCTACACCTGCTATCTTTAGAGATAAAGTCTATTTTGGCGGTAGCGATGGCATTTTCTACTGCCTTGAAACCAAAAACGGCAAAGAAAGCTGGCGCTATGAAACTGGGAATGCCATTACCGGCGCTCCATACATCGTAGACGACAAACTGATTCTAGTTGGTTCAATGGACTACTCATTATATGCATTCCCACTAGTTGGCTAGGAGATAATCAATTATGGATTTATTTCGCCGTATTTTTGGCAAAACAAGCGAAGAAATGCCCATCGAAAGCGGTGTGGCAGTTACTGCCGATGATGTTAAAGCACCACAATCTGACGATGAGAAAGTCACAGTAGACCTATCAGACCCTAATGTAACGGCTGAATTGCCTAATCTGGATGATATTGACCCTAAAACGCGCCCAGTCTATGTGCCGCCGAGTTCGGTAGTGGACGGCGTCACACAACCATTGAACCAAGAGGTTTTAGCCATCTCAAACGCGGCAGGCGGGCATCTTGTCTTTGGTCAAATGACTGATATTGGTTTAGTGCGGAATAATAACCAGGATTCCGTGCTGTCCTTCTTTTTCACAAGTGGTAGCGTGGATGATTATCCAGATTTTGGTCTGTTTGTTGTTGCAGACGGCATGGGCGGGCATGTGGAGGGCGAAAAAGCCTCAGCGATTACTACCCGTACTATTGCCACCCACGTGGCAAAATCCGTTTATTTACCGATGATATCTGGCGTGGGCAATACAGAGATTCCGCCTATAAGCGAAGCTTTGATGGAAGCGGTGCAAAAATCCAACCGTGAAGTTATCGAGCAAGTCCCTGATGGTGGTACGACAGTAACCGCAATTGCGGTCATGGGAGATTTAGCCTATGTCGCGCATGTGGGCGACAGCCGCGCTTATTTGATGACTTCCGAAGGCATAGAACAAATCACGCGGGATCACTCACTTGTACAGCGATTGATAGAGCTAAACCAGCTAACCCGCGACGAAGCCGAAAGCCATCCGCAGAAGAATGTACTTTATCGTGCGTTGGGACAAAACGATAATGTTGAAGTAGATACCTTGACCCGTCGGTTGCCCGCTAATTCGCGGTTGCTGGTCTGTAGTGATGGCCTGTGGGGGCAAATATCCGAGCGCGACTTATATGAACTTGCCATGAATCATGCCGACCCTCAAGAGGCCTGTGAACGCCTTGTGGCGCTGGCAAAGACGAACGGCGGCACCGATAACATCACCGTCATTATATTGAAATTATCCTAGAAAACATCATGCCATCATTAAACATTGACCCCTACCAGATATTGGGTGTATCCAGAGATGCCCCCATACAGGAGATTAAATCGGCCTATCGCCAAATCGTTCGTCGGCTTCACCCAGATGTTAACCCGAACAATGCGGCGGCGGCGGCACAATTTCAACAAGTGAGCTTAGCGCACGAATTACTGATAGATATTGACAAACGTAGTAATTATGACCGCACATATCAGCAAAATGCGGAACGCTACCACTTTGCAACTCGCCTCAGCATCAGCAAAGGTGGGGTACGACCTATTGATGAGCCTCAAGTCATCTATGCCTTGATGGAAATTATGCCGGATGAACGTGCTCGTGAAAAACGTGACAGCCACCCGGCACGGCTTAACCTTACTTTGGTATTAGACCAAAGCAATTCTATGAAGGGTGCGCGTATTGAGAAAGTTAAAATTGCTGCCCATCAGATTATTGATAACTTGAATGATACTGACTTCATCTCTGTTGTAACCTTTAACGACCGTGCCGAAACAATCATCGAGGCAACGCCTGTTAAAGATAAGCCATCGCTTAAGGCTAAAGTCAGCTTGATTACGCCTGCAGGCGGCACAGAAATCTTTAAAGGTCTGGAAGAAGGCGCTCGCCAATGCAAGCAGTTTTCAGAACAAAAGTTGGTCAACCATATCATCCTACTTACAGATGGGCATACGTTTGGTGACCAGGAAAGCGCCCTGGCCTTAGCCGATGAACTCGCTATGAGTGGTATAGGCATTAGCGCGATGGGGCTTGGTCATGACTGGAACGACCGTTTTATGGATGATTTAGCTTCTCGTACAGGCGGCACATCCGGCTATATTAATTCTGCGAATGCTGTTGTGCGCTTTCTCAACGACCATGTACGGAGCCTAGTCAATGCTTTTGGGGAGCGTATGACGCTTGCTATTGCCCACGACCCGGATGTTATCCTTGAATCCGTTTTTAGACTGGCTCCATCACCGCAACCACTTTCTGTGGATAGTAGTATCGTGCCTTTGGGCAGTTTGCAGATTGACCGATATATCTCGATACTGATACAGTTTCAACTCCCGGCTAAACTAAAGATAGGTCAACGCCCGGTAGCAAGAATAGCGGTCTCAGGGGATATTTTAAACAATGATCCACTGGGGTATTATGAAGTCAACGACCTCATTATTACAGTGGACGATGATCCGCCACGCGATGAGACACCGACTGCTATTCTCGATGCCTTAAGTAAGTTAACGCTTTATCGTCTACAAGAACGCGCACACGAAGCACTGGAAAGCGGCAATGCCGCAGAGGCAACCCGCCGGCTGGAAAACCTTGCAACACGTTTGTTAGCGATGGGTAAAGATGACCTTGCCCAACAAGCCCGTATTGAAGTAGACCGTATTAAAAATACACAAGAACTATCCGAACGCGGGCGTAAAACGCTGAAATATCAGACAAGACATTTGTTGATGGACGGCGCGGAGGCATCCGCAGAAGAACCACCTTACACGGACATAGACGACGAAACAGAGGACGAAACATCATGAAACTGTGTCCTTACTGCCACTATAACAATCTGGAGGGAATGCTCTTCTGTGATGAGTGCGGATATAACCTGACTGATATTTTAGACCCCACCCTGCCCACACGTCGCTTAGAAGACACTTTAGCAGAATTTTCTGCCAAAGCGACATGGGGATCTGCAAGCGTTGGTCAATTACAATCTGTCATTATTCACTTTCGTAGTGTCAACGAGCCACTTGTTATTGACCTCAGAGATCGCATTGTATTTGGGCGTACAGACACAAGCAGTCCACGACAACCGGATATTGACCTAACACCCTATGGTGCGGTAGAAAAAGGGGTATCACGAGTTCATGCCGCCATTGAGCGAAGTGATGACGTTTTAACCCTGGTAGATATGGGGAGTTCTAACGGCACAAGCCTGAACGGTCAACGCTTGGCACCTGACCAACCGCGTGTTTTGCGTGATGGTGACGAAATTCGCTTTGGCAAACTTGTCGCGCAGTTTTACTTCAGATAAAGTTGGAGTTTTTATGTATACGCTATTACTACACGTAGCCAATTCAGACCCTATCAAAGTTGATGTAGATGATATGCCTAGCCCGAGTGATGTGGTGATTGTCTGTAAGAACCCGCGCGACCGGGCTGATAAAGAATTAAATATCTTTGATGAAGGGGTGACAACAGTGATTTATCCCGTTCATCGCATCAACTTTATTCAGGTATTGCCACGAGGCGATGATGAAGTTGAGTTCCCGATGCCGTTCCGTAATGACTAACCATGATGCAAAATATGCCTAAAGGTCACCAAAGAGATTCTAAACGTGTGTTGGTTGTCGATGATGAACCACGCATGATTGGGTTTATCCGTATGAACCTGGAACTTGAGGGTTATCATGTCATCGAGGCACATAATGGGCTTGAGGCACTCGAGTCCATACGCACCAAACTGCCGGATGTCGTTTTACTCGATGTCATGATGCCCAATTTAGATGGATTTGAGACACTGCGTATGTTGCGGGAATTCTCCAATATCCCAGTTATTATGCTGACGGCAAAAGGTGAGGAAAATGATCGCGTATACGGCCTGGAATTAGGCGCAGATGACTATGTGACCAAGCCATTTAGCCCGCGTGAACTTTCTAGCCGGGTTAAGGCTGTTCTGCGCCGTGCAGAAATGCCCTCAACATCACCCGATCAGGCTATTTTGCGTATTGATGAGCGATTACAGGTTGACTTCAACCGACGTGAGGTGATTGTGAACGGAGAGCGCATCAAACTTCGGCCAACGGAGTACCTCTTGCTTTACCATCTCATCCAGAACGCAGGCTGGACTGTTCCCCATGATCAATTACTTGCTAAAGTGTGGGGATATGAATATCGTGATGAAGCTCATTATGTGCGCTTATACGTGAACTATTTGCGGGAAAAAATCGAGGAAGAACCATCAAACCCCAAATACATTCTGACAGAGCGTGGTGTCGGCTATCGTTTTGCGGAATTTGCCTGATATTACACTTACTTCTAAGCTGAACTTTTCTGTAGGGGCATAAGTGACTATGTGTTGCCCCTACAGGCGCGTATACAGCAGACTACATACAGTAATTTGCTAGGATGCTGGATTTGTAATGAACTCGTCTTTTAAGCTCTCGTAAGCCGCTTTAAAGCTCGCTATCAACTCCCATTTAGCATCTTCATCTAAAAAGCTGTACTGTAGCGCATTCAGGTTAATCTCGTTTAATTCATCAATCGTCAAATCTGCGCTACGTTGAACATCTTCGTAAATCTCTGTCGTTGTTGCACCCAGCATAGCTGGCATATCAGCACTCACTATCAGAGCGATTTTTTTCTCAAGCAATTCACGAATAGGATATACAGCCTTCATGCGCTTGGCTCTGGCAGGCGTCATCACTAATGGGATGTCATCTTCAATGAGTTTTTTGACGGCGTCGGGTTTCTCTGCTAGGCCCATGCCATCCACCAATCGACTTGGCTGTAAAGTGTTTAATGCTTCTTCAATGTTATTTGTGTTATTCGCCTCGTTGACGCGAACGAAAGTAGGGATTTCCTTTTTGGTTGCCGCTTGGAAGGCGCGTTCAAATTGACCCACAGGCTGACTGTTTTCCGCACCGATTAAGCCGTAACCCAATACCCCATGTTTACGTCCTACCGCGCTAGAAGCAGACCGCACCACATCATCCGCTCGGCGTGGTTCTTCACGCTCTACTGCTAGGTTCCACCGTATCGTGATACCCCATCCACGCTCTACACGATCCCGGCCATCATTTAACGCAGACATAAATGTATCAAACGTCATGCCAGCAAGCATAAATAGTGATGGATTGACTATGATTTCCGCGTAACGCACATTTTGTTTGGCTAAACTTAGCCCTGCATCGTAGACAATACGCATTAAATCTTCTGGATAGCGTAACCATGCACATAATCCGCGTGTAAGTTCAGCGTGTCGGTTGAAGTCGTTGCGCTCTAATAGTTCTTTTGTCGCCTGATATGTCTTGCGAGTCTCTGACGAAATCTCATTTTGTTCCGCGATTAACAACCATACAGACGGTTGAACAGCCCCTTCAAGCGAAATATTGACCTCTGCTTTGGGCATCGCTTTGATATAACTGGAAATATCCATAAGTTAAACCTTCTCACACTCCAAAGGATAAAATTACAGTTGGGTCGCTTGGGACATCATTACCTGGCGAGCAACAGCCGCCTGTACAAAAGCACTAAATAGAGGGTGAGGCTCGTTAGGCCGGCTCACAAATTCTGGATGAAACTGACACCCAACCATAAAGGGATGGTCTTTTAATTCGATGATTTCCACCAAACGCCCATCCGGGCTTAACCCGCTAAATACTGCCCCATGCTCTTCAAATAATGTGCGGTATGTATTGTTGAACTCAAAGCGGTGACGATGACGTTCTTTGACTTCGGACGTGTTTTTATATGCTCCCGCCGCGATACTGCCAGCGACAAGGTGACACGGGAAAAGCCCCAGACGCATAGTGCCGCCCAAATCTTTGATTCCACGCTGATCGGGCATGAGGTCAATCACATTATGCTGACCGGGCGTCTCAAATTCAGAGCTGTTCGCATCTTCCAGACCGATGACATGCCGGGCAAATTCAATCGAAAGCACTTGCATCCCCAAGCATAGCCCTAAATAGGGTATCTGATGCTCACGAGCATAGCGTGCCGCGATAACTTTACCCTCTACACCACGATAGCCGAAGCCACCTGGAACTACAATACCATCTAATTGTTGCAAATAGTCAAGGTTTGTGCTTTTTTCCAACTCACTAGAATGTAACCAGACAACCTCTAGTTTGCGGTCTTGCATACTGGCCGCATGGAAAGTCGCCTCTTTCACGCTCATGTATGCATCATGTAATTCTACATATTTGCCGACAATGCCAATACGTACAGGTGCTTCGGCGGAGCGCATCTGCTTAATCATTTTGCGCCAGCTAGATAGATTTGGCTTCTGTGTATCAAGTTTAAGCTCCTCCACGATGTAATCCCCTAGTCCGGCGTCTTCCAGCACTAACGGTACATCATAGAGTAAGTCCGTTGTGACCAACGGGATAACTGCTTGTTCGTCTACATCGCAGAAAAGCGCGATTTTATCCAGCACATCTCGGCTTACTTCGTGGTCTGTACGAGCGATGATGACATGCGGTTGGATGCCAATACTCCGCAATTCACGCACGCTATGTTGTGTTGGCTTGGTCTTTAATTCGCCCGTCGCCCCGATGTAAGGCAGATAAGTAACGTGTACATAGAGTGTATCGCGTCGCTTCAGACTCATACGCATCTGGCGGATGGCTTCCAGGAAAGGCAATCCCTCAATATCCCCTACCGTGCCGCCCACTTCGACAATCACGACATCGGCGTTGCTCTCTTCACCGACAAGCATTATCCGCCGTTTAATCTCGTTGGTGATGTGCGGCACAACCTGAATAGTGCCACCTAAGTAATCGCCACGGCGCTCTTTGTCGATGACATGGCCGTAAACCTGACCAGCCGTTACATTACAAGTGCGATTCAGGTTTTCACCAGTAAAGCGTTCATAGTGTCCTAAATCGAGATCGGTTTCTGCGCCATCCGCCGTGACAAAAACCTCTCCATGTTGATAAGGACTCATTGTGCCCGGATCAACATTTAGATAGGGGTCAAGCTTTTGGATCGCAACTTTTAGGCCACGTGCTTTTAATAAACGACCTATTGCGGCGGCGGTTACGCCCTTCCCTACAGAGCTAACCACTCCCCCAGTGCAAAATATGTACTTCGGTTTTGTCATGTGGTTTTCACCTACAAAAATTGCGGCGGGAAGATAGACTATCCCGCCGTGTTCTTATCAAATTAAAACAAAACGTGAAAACGAGTTAGACAAGCTTCTCTAAATCATCTGCCGTCCGCCGCATATCCAGGAAGATTAAGCCCAGCTTGGCCCCTTCGCGGACAAGGGTCGTCAAGACTGCTTCATCACCAATTGACATCAGAATGACGTACCCGGATTTGCCCTTCACATACACTTGATCGAGTACACCACGCCCCAACTCACCGGAGATACGCTCACCCAGTGATAGCATCGCCGCAGACATCGCAGAAACACGGTCTTCCTCAACGCCAGCAGGTAGTGATGAGGCCATAATCAAACCATCCACACTTACCACCGCGGATGCTTCGATTTCGGGGGTTGTTGATTGCAGGTCACGCAGACGGTCAACCATCAGTTCTGTCCGCGACTTCGCCATGTCTTGTCTCCTCTCGAAAAGTAGCCCAATGTATAGAGTACATGGGTTAAATTGTGCCCAGTGTTATCATAACCCCCAATTATGGGGAAAAACTGTAGAGATTTTGCCTCAATTATACAGCACCTACGCCGTTGGGCAAGTAAAGTCTGTTCAGTCTTCAGACATCAGTTATACTCATACGGTGGAAGTCCGTAGGGCAACCGTTGTTGGTCTGCCCTTTTCATCTATGACATCTTGCCCGATACTCTAAATTGCCAATGATTGAATCACAGAGAGTTCTATGACTAATCAAACCCGTCGAACAGACTCAGTAAGTGGAATTAACATTGTTCAGAGCGTGGCAGAGCGCGTTGTCCAAAGTGTTGGGCAGGTGATTATCGGTAAGCGGAATGAAATACGCCAGACCGTTCTCGGCCTCTTATCGCAAGGGCATATTCTCATTGAGGATATTCCCGGTGTTGGCAAAACAATGATGACCAAAGCCCTTGCACGCTCCATTGGTGCAGAGTTTAGTCGTATTCAGTTTACGCCAGATATGCTCCCGTCGGATGTGACCGGTGTCTCTATGTTTAATCAGAAGACACGAGAATTCGAGTTCCGTCCTGGCCCCATCATCGCGCAGATTGTTCTCGCAGATGAAATCAACCGCGCAACACCCAAAACGCAAGCCGCGCTGTTAGAAGCCATGGAAGAACGTCAGGTTACAGTCGATGGCATTACCCATCTTATGCCTTCACCCTTTCTTATTCTCGCAACACAAAATCCGATTGAGTATGAAGGCACATTTCCACTGCCAGAGGCACAGCTAGACCGCTTCTTACTTCGTATTCGGTTGGGCTATCCCACGCCTGCCGAAGAATTGACCGTACTTTCCGCGCAACAATATGTGCATCCGGTCGAAAATATGCACAAAGTTATCAGTGTAGAAGAACTGCTTGAGGCGCAACGTGCGGTTCGTGATGTGTACGTCGCTGAAGAAGTCATGCAGTACATCGTTAATATCGTTAATGGCACGCGCAATCATCGCGATGTTGAACTCGGCAGTAGTCCGCGTGGCTCGCTGGCATTGTTCCGCACCGCCCAAACCCGCGCGGCAATGGCTGGGCGCGACTACGTTATCCCCGATGACGTGAAAGCATTAGCAGAAGTGACGCTCGCACATCGCATTTTCTTGAATCTTGATGCTCGCGCCCGTGAAGTCTCGGAGCGCACTATCATTCAAGACGTTATTGTTTCAACGCCGGTGCCGGGCGCATCTGTGCGATAGGGTTATAATGCCTAGCAGACGTAACGCAATTTATATTCTCATTATCTTAAGCCTGGTCACAGGGTTATTTACCGGGCGAGCTTTTTTCTTCAATGTGGCTTATATGCTCGTTGGGATTGTGATTATCTCCTGGTTATGGGTCTGGATGTCCATACGATGGATTGGCCTCACACGCCGGACACGATCTCGTCGGGCACAGGTTAGCCAAATCTTTGAAGAAACCTTCAGTATCCGCAATCGTGCTATCCTACCCAAGCTTTGGATTGAAATTGATGATCAATCCACTTTACCGGGACATCGTGCTAGTTTTGTTGTGCCATCTGTGGGTATTGGTGGTGTACATAATTGGTCAGTGAAGACACGATGTGCCGTGCGTGGAGAATTCCGGCTGGGCCCGATGACAATTTCTAGCGGCGACCCATTCGGTCTATTTACCCTCACTCGCCACATCCCAGCAACATCACGGATGATTGTGTATCCACGTATGTTGCATGTAAACAAAGTAGAATTACCGATGGGTGTGCTTTCCGGCGGGGAATCTCAGCGTAGGCGCACGCACTATGTGACGACCAATGCGGCAGGCGTGCGCGACTATGCGCCGGGCGACAGCTTTAACCGTATTCATTGGCGCACATCAGCCCGTAAAGACCGATTGGTCGTCAAGGAATTTGAGCTTGACCCTCAGGTAGATATCTGGCTTTTTGCGGATTTCTCTGCTGATTCACTTGTGGAAGATCCGAAGCTCGTCCGGCGGGTGGATGGCACAGGCCCAGTGATTGCAACATCTAGCGAAATTCCCCCCTCAACAGAAGAATATGTCACGGTCGTTACCGCGTCACTGGCACGATACTTTGTCCAGTTAGAGCGTATGATTGGCTTTGCCGCGTATATCCCCAGCCGAGAAGTGTATCAGCCAGAACGTAGTAAGCGGCAACTGACACGAATTTTAGAGGCTCTTGCTATTGCGCGTAGCACGTCTAATTATTCTTTGGCACAGATGCTCGCGCTGGAAACACCTTACTTCACGCGGGGCACAACGTTGGTGATTGTCACTGCGTCACAGAATATTGAATGGATAAAACGTGCTCAAATATTGATGCGGCGCGGTATTCGCCCAATGTGTGTCTTGATTGACAGTGAGACCTTCGGTAGCGCACCTCCATCAGATGGCATCGTCACCGCGCTTCGACTAGCCAAAATCCCTATTATTCGCATCCGTAACGGCAACGACATTAGCGCCATCCTCCAGCAAAGGTCATCATGAAAACAAGAACCTATCTGTATTTTGCTGTGTTCATCAGTGGCATGACTACGCTTGCCGTAGAACTATCTGCTTCACGTTTACTTGGTAATGTCTTCGGGGCGAGTAACCTTGTATGGGCTAATGTTATCGGCCTGATGCTACTCTACCTGACAATTGGCTATTTTATCGGGGGACGTTGGGCAGACCGTTCGCCGCACTTCAAGACACTGTATCAAATTATGATGTGGGCGGCCTTTTTAAGCGCGATTATCTCGCTTGTTGCACGGCCTATTTTGCAGGCGGCGGCACAAGCGGTCGTTGGTGCAGAAGCGGCACTGGCGTTAGGGTCATTTATTAGCGTGCTTGTACTTTTCTCTGTACCGGTTACGTTGTTAGGGTGTGTTTCTCCGTTTGCCATCCGTCTTGCGTTGGAAGACCAACAGAACGCCGGGCGAATATCTGGTCAGATTTATGCGATTAGCACATTAGGGAGTTTGCTCGGCACATTTCTTCCAGTATTGTTTCTCATCCCGGAACTAGGCACAACTTGGACATTCTTAGTGTTTGCGACCAGCCTTTATATTGTTGCCTTCTTTGGCCTCTGGCAGGCCAATGGCGCGTTTTATGCACTTCGTTGGGGATGGATGCCTATTGTAGTCGGAATCATCGCGCTGTGGGCGTTTAATGGGCCATTGCGTTCCCCTGTAGCTGGTTCTGTCCTGCTATTTGAGGACGAAAGCGCTTACAACTACATTCAAGTAATACAGAACGAGAACGGCTACCGAGATTTATTGCTCAACGAGGGACAAGGTGTACATAGCCGCTACCATGAAGATATTATCTTCTTTGGGGGCACATGGGAGTTGTTCCTGGCCGCACCTTATTTTAATCGACCAGCTTTTGACATGAATAATGTGGATAGTATGCTGGTGATTGGCTTAGCGGCGGGCACAATACCACGCCAATATATCGAGATTTATGGCGATATACCCATCGATGGTATCGAGATTGACCCGGTGATTATTGACGCTGGCGCTCGCTACTTTGGAATGAACACTCAGGAAATGCCAAGCCTGACGAGTTATGCCCAAGATGGCCGTTACGCGCTACGTCAATTGGATAGAACTTATAGCGTTATCGCCATTGATGCCTACCGTCCGCCTTACATCCCATGGCACTTATCTACAGTGGAGTTCTTCCAGGAAGTTCAAGCCTTGTTAAATGCGGATGGTGTTGTAGCGATTAATGTAGGTCGCACCAACACAGATCGCCGGCTTGTTGATGCGATGGCAAATACACTTCAAGCGGTGTTTCCATCCGTACATGCGATTGATGTACCGCGTGCGTTTAACACGATATTGGTAGCGACTAATCAACCAACCGAAGCAATCTACCTTGCTCAAAATCTGAACAGATTATCTACTGAAGGTGCACCCCAACCTTTGCTGGATGTCCTCTCTACAAGTATCGACAACATTGTATCCATTGAGCCATCAAGTATTCTTTTTATAGATGATCGTGCGCCTATTGAAACATTAGTGGACTCACTTGTCCTCAATTTCTTACTTTATGGGAATTTAGATGAAATACGTTAGCTTCTGGGTGCGTCTGTATTACACATTAGTCGTTCCGGTTTTGCTGACCTTGTTAAGTGTGCGCGTAGTGATGTCTCCGTTTTTTCTACAGTTGGAATATACGCGCTTCGGTTTTCCACCGGATTACTACGGCTTCACAACAGAAGAACGTCTACTCTATGGTGGAAAGATGATTGATTATTTGATTTTCAATCGTGAGGCCGCTTTCATCGCTGATTTAAATTTTGCGGATGGCTCACCACTTTTTACGGATGGCGAAGTCCGCCATATGGAAGATGTGAAGGTCGTCACAAGAATTGCTTACTTTATGCTGTTTTTCTTGGGGGTAAGCACTGGCATAATTACACTGTATCTTTTACGCCAGCATAATTGGCGGCAATGGTTACGGGACGGTCTTTTTCAAGGCGCACTGTTGACACTCCTCATCATTGGGGTAGTTGTTGCATTGGCACTGTTTGCATGGAATATTTTCTTTGACAGCTTTCATGCGTTATTATTTGAGGCGGGTACATGGCGGTTTGCCTATTCAGATACGCTCATTCGCTTATTTCCAGAGCAATTTTGGCTGGATTCTGCCTTAGTCACTGGGGGATTAACAGCTATTGGTGCGCTCGTTATTCTGCTATTGACTAAAAGACCGGGTCTTTTTATCAATTTGTGGGGCCATCGCAACTGATGTGGCAAAAATCCACACTAAAATGGTTTTCAATTGGCATTGGCGTTAAACGCTGGATACTTTTAGCATCTATTGGTAACTTGATTTTAGCGGGTGGCTTGTCACTTGCATTCTCGCGGCTCAGCCAACCCTTTAATTTATGGTACTGGTTGGTAATCATCATCACGTGGTTAGGCGGTGTCATGATGATTAGCTTGTCTTTTTACAAACTATCTCGCAATTTATTAGCGCCCTATCGCCGTTATCAACAAGGGCGTGTTGTGGATATTGTGTACGCGCACAGCCGGCGTCATAAAGGTGCAAAAGTCGTTGCTATCGGCGGTGGAACTGGAATGCCTTCTGTATTGCGGGGGTTAAAGGCTTACACCAGCAATATCACTGCTGTTGTCACCGTTGCGGATGATGGCGGTAGTTCCGGCAAACTGAGGCGTGAACTCGGCGTACTCCCGCCTGGTGATTTGAGAAATAATATTGTTGCACTCGCCGATGATGAAAGCCTGATGACTCGTCTGTTTCAATATCGCTTTAATGATAGTGGTGATTTGGGCGGGCATTCCTTCGGCAATTTGTTTATCGCAGCGTTAGCTGGTGTTAGTGGCGGTGTTGATGTCGCCCTGACAGAAGTCGAGCGTGTGCTAAACATTCAAGGACGTGTTTTTCCTGCTACGCTTGATAATATTGACCTTATTGCCGATGTTCGCATTGGCGCAAAAGACCGTTTCATCCGTGTGCAAGGCGAGTCAAAAATCACGGATTTACAAGGTCAGGTCGCACAAATTACTATTTCGCCGGCGGATGCCATCGCCTATCATAAGAGCGTAGAAGCGATTCTCGACGCGGATTTGATCGTTATTGGGCCTGGGAGTTTGTATACTAGCATTTTGCCTAATCTGCTGGTGGTAGGCATTGCGGATGCCCTGCGTCAGTCCAGGGCGATCAAAGTCTATGTATGCAATGTGGCAACACAACCCGGCGAAACAGGCGATTATGATGTTGCTCAACACGTTCTGGCGCTGGAAAAATACATTGGTGAGGATGTTCTGCAAGTTGTCATTGCGAATAATGCTACGCCTCCCGCCAATGAGCAGACACATTACGTAAAACCTGTGCCACAAGGCCATGAAGTAAGCGGTCGTTATCACGTCCAGTATGCGGATTTAACAGATAATGAACGCCCATGGCGGCACGACCCACAGAAATTAGCACAGGTGATTATACGTTTACTGAGTGAACGAACAGGCTATACAGAAAATTCTGTACCTGATACGTTTGTTGGTTTAGTGGACTAACCGAAAGGATGCAATTTATGGCAATCAAGGTCGGTATTAATGGATTTGGGCGCATTGGACGCCAAGTGTTAAAGACACTCATCGACTACTATCCTAATGACATTGAAGTCATTGCTTTTAACGACTTGGGCGATTTAGAGACGATGGCGCACTTGTTTCGCTACGACTCAGTTCATGGGCGCTTTAATGGCACCGTAGAAGTCAAGGATTCTGCGCTTATCGTAGATGGCAAGACTATCAAGGCGCTGTCGGAGCGCGACCCTGCTAATCTCGGCTGGGGGAACTTAGGCGTTGACATCGTCATCGAAAGCACAGGCATCTTTACCAAACGTGCAGATGCGGCTAAGCATTTGGAAGCGGGCGCTAAAAAAGTGATTATATCCGCACCTGCTAAGGACGAGGACTTAACGATTGTGTTGGGGGTCAATGAAGATAAGTACGACTCCGCTAATCATGACATCGTATCGAATGCATCGTGTACAACCAACTGTCTTGCCCCTGCCGCAAAAGTAATCCACGATACTTACGGCATTCAACACGGCTTCATGACAACGATTCATAGTTATACCAATGATCAACGCATTCTTGACCTGCCCCACTCGGACTTGCGCCGTGCCCGCGCCGCCGCATTGAGCATGATCCCGACGACAACAGGCGCGGCGAAAGCTGTCGCTCTCGTCATCCCGGATTTAAAAGGGAAATTTGACGGTATGGCTGTCCGTGTGCCAACCCCGACGGGTTCGCTGGTTGACTTCGTGGCAACGGTGGAAAAAGCTCCCAAAGACAAGGAAGAGATGATCGCCGCATTTGAGGCCGCCGCCAATGGCCCGATGAAAGGTATTTTGGCAGTATCTCATGAGCCGCTTGTCTCTGCGGATTATATCGGTAATACCTATTCCAGCACCATTGACGCGCTTTCGTGTGCTGTGGATGGCAACTTGATCAAGGTGATTACCTGGTATGACAATGAATGGGGTTATGCTACCCGTTGTGCAGATTTGGTCAAATACATGGGCGACCGTCTGTAGATTTTTGGGTTTGTTGTATCGCTGATTTGCTGATTGATTTAAAGCCAATAGATGGGCGGGGTTTTCCCCGCCTATTTAATTAATTCTTGGGGGATTTATCTATATGAGTAAAATGACGATACGTGATTATGATTTTAGTGGCAAGCGTGTTCTCGTTCGCGTAGACTTTAATGTGCCGCTTGACGGAAAGACAATCACCGATGATACGCGCATACGTGCGGCTATCCCAACCCTCCAATATCTACTGAGTCAAAATCCTAAAGCAATTGTGCTTATGTCGCATCTGGGGCGGCCTAAAGGTGAGCCTGATGATAAATATTCGCTTGCTCCTGTCGCGCCGGCGCTCGCCAGTTTGCTAGGCCAAGATGTGCAATTTGTTCAGGACACGATCGGAGAAGTGGTGGAAGCCGCACTAGCCAGCTTGCCAGATGGCGGGGTACTGCTGTTAGAAAACACACGCTTTTATGCAGGTGAGACTAAGAATGATGATGCGCTCTCGCAGTCGCTTGCAAAATTAGGCGATGTTTTTGTGAATGATGCTTTCGGTTCTGCCCACCGTGCCCACTCGTCAACGGTCGGTATAGCGGATTATCTCCCGGCTGTTGCTGGCTTCTTGCTGGAAAAAGAAATCACCTATCTTGCTAATACAGTGGAAAATCCAGCGCGGCCATTTGTTGCTATTCTGGGCGGAGCTAAAGTATCCGATAAAATTGCGGTAATTGAGTCTCTACTGGGCAAAGTTGATAAATTGCTCATCGGTGGCGGTATGGCGAATACGTTCTTCAAGGCACTAGGCTACGAGATGGGTAATTCCCTTGTGGAGGGAGATGCTGTAGATACAGCCAAATCATTATTGGAACAAAGTGCAGGAAAGCTCGTTCTACCGACAGACGCGATCATTGGTGATAAGTTTGACAATAGTGCGGATAGCCGGGTGATTAGCGTCAGCGAAGGTGTGCCGGAAGGCTGGTCAATCTATGATATTGGCCCGGATACAGTAGAGGAATTTGGGCGTGTTCTGGATGGTGCAAAGACGATTATCTGGAACGGGCCAATGGGCGTTTTTGAGATGTCAAACTTTGCAAAGGGGACATTTGCCGTCGCTCGTCTACTTGCAGAGCAAACCGCTATCGGCGCTGTAACAATCATCGGTGGTGGAGATAGTGCCGCCGCGATTGAAGTGTCGGGCCTTGCGGATAAAATCACGCATATCTCAACAGGTGGCGGAGCCAGCCTGGAGATGCTAGAGGGCAAAGAATTACCAGGTGTAGTTGCACTCAAAGACAAATAACCCTCATAATAACCTTAACTACCGAAAGGCATAAAATATGCGAGTACCTATCATTGCTGGCAACTGGAAGATGCACAAAACTATCGGTGAAGCCGCCGAGTTCACAGGATTGTTGCTACCTCAACTCGAACCCTATCATGGGGTAGAGCGTGTTATTGCCCCGACTTTTGTATCGCTGTCTCTTGTCGCAGAACTAACGCGCATGACTGAGGTAAAAGTTGCCGCGCAAAATACGCATTGGGAACCTAACGGTGCTTACACATCACAAATTGCCCCGCAGATGTTGGTAGGGTTAACTGAGTATGTCATCATTGGTCACTCGGAATGTCGTCAATATCTGCACGAGACTGATGAGATGATTAATCAGAAAGCTAAAGCACTGTTGGCTGTAGGATTAAAGCCCATTATTGCTGTCGGTGAAAGCCTGGCACAAAATGAAGCGGGGCAAACGATTGACTTTGTCAGTGGTCAAATCCGTGCCGCTTTAACAGGCATTACAGCAGTCCAGATGGCCGATGTCGTCATCGCTTATGAACCGATATGGGCGATTGGTACGGGCAAAAATGCCAGCGCAGAGCAAGCCAATGCCATTATTGCAGACGCTATTCGTCAACCTATCCGCGATTTATATGGAGATGCTGTTGCGGACGCGGTGCGGATTCAATATGGTGGCAGTGTTAAACCGCAGAATATGCTAGAGTATATGGGTCAGCCTGATATTGATGGGGCGCTTGTGGGTGGTGCATCGCTTAAGGTTGATGATTTTGTCGAATTAGTGCGCTTGGCGGCACAAGCAAAAGGCGTGTAATCGCTGTGAATGTTGGTGATGTTCTGCTATCCGGCATACTTGTTATGCTGACCTTTAATATCATGCGACAGATGGAACGTTGGCTTCATCGTCACATTTTTAAGGTTGGATGGCTTATCACCAAGAAGTTTGAGACAACAACCATTTTGTACTACACATTTTTTCTGCCCGGCATCATCATTAATCAGTTTGTGCGATGGTTAGCGGCTGGTGTAATGGATGTACGGGCAGAGCGTTCTTTCTCACTCCCTAAAAAGCAAGAAATTGGGGAACTCAACCTCAATTTCATTCAAATCAGCCCTAAAACAAGCGCAATACGTCTCGCTTTTATCAAAATTACACCTTTTGTCGCTGGATTACTCATCATTTTATTTATTGCGGAAAATATTTTTGACATCCGCGCAGTTGGGCAAACATTAAGTGATGGCAACCCCGATAGCTTCTTTAACGCACTGCGGCAGATGACTGGCGCGACAGATTTTTGGCTGTGGGCATATCTGCTATTCACTGTCAGCAATACCATGACGCCAGATTTTTCGCTTATTCGTAATTATTCGCGGTTGCTGTTTTGGGGATTTGTAGGCGTTGTTGTCTTGTTAGCCATTGGCGTAGGTCAGGCTGTGGTTGATGATGTACTCAGTGGGCCGGTTGCTAATATTTTAAACTTATTCTCAACTGCTTTTATCGTTATTGTTGTGTTTGATATTATCGCTGTGGCTCTATTGGCGGCAATTGAAAACACCATAGAATACATCACTGGCGATAGTGCGACCTTTAAGAACAATAAAATGGTAGTGATGACGCGGGAAGAAATCCGTGCTGAACGTGAAAAAGCACGTAAAAAAGCGATTACACAGCGCGAAGAACAACGTAAAACCAGCGTTTCGACTGGGCCGCCTTCCGTCTATAAGTTAATGTTTGACATCCCAAAAACACCTGGTGAGGAAGCGATTACAAGCCTGCCAAGTGCTGTAATCGCAGATGAACCACCGGAAAAAGGGCCATCAGCAGAACGTCCTGTCCTTGCGCCGCCATCCGTCATATTAGGTTCTGCAACCCGCGAGATTCGCTTTAACATGAGCCGAGACGCCTCTGCTGATGATGAAGATGTGCAGGATGAATCGTTGGACGATAGCAGTGATTATCACGAAGACGTTGTTCAAGATGATGATGACATCCAAAATGAAAAAGAGGTTGATGACGACACAGAAGAAGACGATTTAGAGGACGACGAAGACGAAATGATCTATGAAGACGCAGAAGATGTTCCCTGACCTAACCTTGCGACAAGCATAAACCCGACAGCAATTAGCAGTACCATTGTGGAAAAAGCAACAAACTTGAAAAATTGGCTACTGGTGATAAGCGTTAGAACGCCGAAGCAGGCACAAAACAAGTAGTAAATTGACACAATTTGCCGTTGTGTAAGCCCCATATCCAGAAGACGCAAGTGAATATGTCCTCTATCACCAACCATAGGATTCTTCCCTTGCCGCAGACGATTTGCAACCTGCCATGCTAAATCCATAAGCGGCAATCCCATCACAAGTAAGATCGTCGCCATCTTCGCGCCGCCGATAATTGCCAGCACACCCATCACATAACCCAAATACATTGCGCCACCGCCTAAAAATACCCGTGCCGGGTAAAAGTTGTACAGTAAGAACGCGAATGAAGCGCCGGCCAACGCTAAGGGTAGCAAGCTTACACTGATTTGATTAAGGATGAACGCACTGTGGATAAACAGGACGACGCCTGTAATGGTGGCTATTCCACCCACAAGCCCATCTAAGCCATCCATAAAGTTGACGGTGTTCATCATCAATCCAAGCCAAAACATGCTAATGGTGACTGTAACAAGATACGGCCAGCCATCAACCTGATTACCTGTAAGCGGATTATTGAAAGTCTCAATAAAAATCTGGAAGAATATGGCTACCCCTGCCACGATGATTTGTGCGCCGCCTAATTGCACAGGGTTTAGCTCATATTTATCATCCAATACTCCCACAGCGCACATCAACACACCGCCTAAAAGTAGACCCACTAAGCGGATAACTTCCTGTGGGTCAAAACGCGGCACATTCAGGAATTGTGCTAAAATCACGGCGATGGTAAATCCCAGAAAGACTGCCACACCGCCTAACTTAGAAACCCCACGCTCATCTGCTTCGTTAATACGTCTGCCACCCGCTTTTGACACAATGCCATGACGTATACCGAGCCGTATCATCAAAGGCATGACCATCGTCGTAACGCTGAAAGCAATAACGAATGTGATAAAAAATGCGCTAACTTGTGTTGATGGCATTAGCCTTAACCCGTCCCGAATTGACGGTCACCTGCATCACCTAAACCGGGCACGATGAATCCAATGTCATTGAGTCGCTCATCTATGGCCGCAATATGGATCGGCACGTCCGGGTGCTTACTGGTCAGGTGCTCTATTCCCTCTGGTGCGGCTAGCAAGCCTAAATACTTAATGCGTTCTACGCCCCACTCTTTTAAGATGTCGATGGTTGCGGCGGCACTGCCACCAGTCGCTAACATGGGGTCTAGTACAAGGCAGATTTGCACTGTTGGCGCGGTAGGGAGCTTATTATAGTATTGCACGGGGCGCAGGGTCTTCTCGTCGCGGTAGAGGCCAATATGCCACACCTGTACATTTGGTAACAATTCCATCACACCATCAACCAGACCTAGCCCGGCGCGCAAAACAGGCACTAACCCGATCGTCTCTCGCGCTTTATCACCGTTTGCTTCCCCCATGGGCGTTGTAACCGTAGTCGGTTCCAGTGTTAAATCCTGCGTTGCTTCATAGCATAGAAGCAGTGCCAACTCATAAACAAGGTCGCGGAAGGCACGGTGGTCTGTTTTTGTGTCGCGGAGCATCGTCAACTTATGCTTGACGAGTGGATGATTAGAGACAAAAACCTGAGACATAATTGGGTAACCATTCTTGAACGCGGATAAATAAACTGATGCCGATTTTACGCGGTGTATAGGGCATTGTCAAAGTGACCTGTGCAGATGAACCACACTTCGCTATACTACCTAGAACACTTATTCCCATCGTAACGGCGATTGGAGATACCTTCATGACAGGTGATGACCGCCTCATCAGTGCCGGGCGTCACAAAAACGACCAGGATAACATTGCTTTACGCCCGCAACGCCTTGATGACATCGTTGGTCAAGATAAAGTGCGGGAAAATTTGCGTATTATCATAGAAGCGGCACTCGCACGGGGTGAACCGATAGAGCATCTTCTGTTTTATGGGCCGCCGGGTTTGGGTAAAACGTCGCTGGCTTATGTTGTTTCCAACGAGATGCGGGCGAAAATTCATATCACGGCTGGGCCGTCTATTGAACGCGCCGGAGATTTAGCCGCTATCCTGACCCACATGAAACAGGGCGATATTTTGTTTATTGATGAAATCCATCGCTTAGGTAAGGCAGTAGAGGAAATTCTTTACCCAGCAATGGAAGATTTTAAACTGGATATTGTTATTGGCAAAGGCCCTGCCGCAAAAAATGTGCGCTTAAACCTACCACGTTTTACAGTAGTCGGCGCGACAACTCGTTTGTCTCTATTAGCTGGGCCATTGCGCGACCGCTTCGGTGCACGCTTCCGTATGGAGTTTTATGACCAACAAGCAATGGAATATATCATCAATCGTGCCGCAGGGATGCTAAAAGTAGAAATTAAGCCACAGGGCACATCAGAAATTGCGCGTCGCTCACGCGGTACGCCTCGTGTGGCGCTTCGCTTGTTGCGCCGTGTACGAGACTATGCTCAAATCCGGGCAGATGGCATCATAACAGGCAAAGTTTCCGGCGAAGCATTACAATTGATGGAAATTGACCATCTCGGACTGGATGAAACTGATAGGTTAATTCTGCATACAATTATCCAGAAGTTCGGCGGCGGCCCCGTTGGGCTGGATACGATTGCGGCGGCTATCAGCGAAGATCGGGCAACAATTATGGATGTGTACGAGCCATATCTGTTGCAATTAGGCTTCTTAGACCGTACATCACGCGGACGTGTTGCCACCCCTCATGCCTATGAGCACATCGGCATCCCCTACCCCGACGTAGGGAATAATAACACGCCACCGCAATCCGGCCAGCCACCCCTGTTTTAATAGCTATAAAGACAACGACACGGATAAACAAACGTTATGAATGTTGATGATTTTAACTACGACTTACCAGAATCATACATCGCCCAAGAACCCATAGAACCGCGCGATTGTTCTAAGTTGATGTATATAAACCGTGCGGATAAATCCATCCAACATCACATTTTTAAAGATATTATCGACTATTTAAATTCGGGTGATGTTCTGGTGATGAATACAACCCGTGTTATTCGAGCGCGCCTACCCGCCCACCGTTTAGATACAGGTGGCAAGATGGAAATTTTATTATTGCGCCAAACAGATACTTTAACATGGCGCGTTTTGGTTGGTGGTAAGCGTGCGACAGTAGGAACGCTCATCGGCTTTGACAATCAGGTTATCACAGCTGAAGTCATCGAAGAACACACCGAATCTGAACGTACTATTCGCTTTAGTGCCCCCATTGATGATTTACTACAATCTGTTGGGGAGCTTCCTCTGCCACCTTACATCCAAAAGCGTGTTACCGACTCCGAGCGTTACCAGACAGTTTATAGCCGACAGGAAGGTTCTGCCGCCGCTCCGACTGCTGGTTTACATTTCACGCCGGATTTGCTTTTTGCTCTGCGCGATAAAGGCATTAAGTTTGCCTACTGTGTGTTACATATCGGGCTAGATACGTTCCAACCTGTGCGTGTAACGCAGGTACAAGACCATCACATCCATAGTGAATGGGCATCACTTTCTGCGGAGAATGCTAAAATTATCAATGAAGCTAAATTAGCGGGTGGCCGCGTGATTGCCGTCGGCACGACAACAACACGCACACTGGAAACAGCCGGTATTCTTAGCGCAGGCGGAGACCCAGCCAAGCCTCTGCAGAATGAGGATGTTTGTGCATGGCGACCAGTCATCGCGTTTGAGGCGGATACTAACCTTTTCATCTATCCGGGCTATCGTTGGCGCGTTGTAGATGCGATGATTACAAATTTTCATCTACCAAAATCGACTTTGTTGATGATGATTTCCGCATTTATGGGCAGAGAATTCACACTAGCGGCTTACGAGCAAGCTAAGCAGGCAAACTATCGCTTTTTCTCATTTGGTGATGCGATGTTCATTACATAACGGCGGAAAATCGTCGTTGACGCTGACTATACCTTTGCCGTATAATTCATGAACTTGCGCCCCAGTTGATGGGGTCTTTTGTATGCCTATTCTTCCCCGTTAAGCATTCGTATAAGCGGTATGCTTGCGGCGGAAAGCGAAGAATGGAGAAACCCATGTACGCAGTAATTCGTTCAGGTGGACGCCAATATCGTGCAGAAGTCGGTAAAACGATTGATGTTGAGCGCCTGCCCCAAGAAGTAGACGAGAGTATTGTTATCAACGATGTTTTACTCGTTGTTGATGGTGACAGTGCAACCGTCGGCCAACCTTTAGTTAAAGGTGCGGCAGTTAAGGTGACGATTGTCAGCCAATTTCGCGCTAAAAAAGTAATCGTGTTTAAGTACCGCCAACGTACAAATTATCGTCGGCGTTATGGTCATCGTCAATATTACACCCGTCTGCGTGTTGACGATATTTCAGTTGGTTAGTTAGCAAATTCAGACAGAAGGGGTATGAACAATGGCTCATAAAAAAGGTGGCGGTTCTACTAGCAATGGCCGCGATAGCAACTCTAAACGTCTGGGCGTAAAACGCTTTGGCGGCGAGTACGTTATTCCCGGCAACATTATCGTGCGTCAACGTGGCACGAAATTTCATCCGGGCGAAAATGTTGGTATCGGCAAAGACCACACGCTATTTGCCAAAATTGAAGGTTTTGTTGTGTTTGAGCGTATTCGCGGACGCAACGGCCAAAAACGCATTTGTGTTTACACGGAATTACCCGGCGCTGTTCAACAAGAAGTCGAACTCGCCGCCGGTGATTAGTCACATCTAATTTGACCACTCAATAACTATTCCATCCATCACGCTACTCTCGTACCTCAAGAGCCGTGATGAGTCCGTGAGGAGACAATATGAAACAAGACATCCACCCCAAGTGGTTTGCGGAGGCTTCTGTTGTGTGTGCCTGTGGCAACACATGGACGACCGGCGCTACCGTAGGTGAAATCCGTACTGATATTTGCTCTGCTTGCCACCCCTTTTATACAGGTGAGCAACGTATCGTGGATACGGAAGGTCGCTACGAGCAATTTATGCGCCGTATCCAACGCCGTGATGAAAAAGCCGCAGAAGTTGAAGCGCGTGAAGCCGCTAAAATCCCGATGGATTTGGCGCTGGAAGAACTGGGCGTCAATACCCGCTTTGTTAACATCCTGGCGGAAAACGGTATCACCAATGTTGCCGAATTCCTGGCAAAGCTGGATGAAGGCGGCGACGACAGTATTCTGGACATCTCCGGTATCGGACGTAAGGTACTCAGCGACATCAAGAAAATCTTGCGGACACGCGGTTACGATCTTCCTGCCGAAGAATAAAAGCCCGAGTCTCTGTAGTTAGGACTACAAAAGCAGTCAGCCCTTATGTAAGGGGTGACTGCTTTTCTGTTAAATAGGGGGAGTTTGCAAGCATGAAACACGCTTTCGGACGTATCGAGGTTATCTGTGGGAGTATGTTCTGTGGCAAAACGGAAGAACTCATCCGTCGTGTACGACGCGCAACGATTGCTAGGCAAAACGTACAAGTCTTTAAGCCGGAGATTGATAACCGCTACGCCGCAGAAGATGTCACCAGCCATGATAAACGCAGTATGCAAGCACAAGCGGTAAAGTGTGCTGTCAATATCTTGAATAATATTCACAAGAATACAACAGTTGTTGCCATTGATGAAGCACAGTTTTTTGATGAGCAAATCAGTGAGGTTGTCACACAACTTGCTAATCGGGGCATACGGGTGATTATTGCGGGTTTAGACTTAGATTTCCGTGCGGAGCCGTTTGGCCCGATGCCTACATTGATGTGCTGTGCGGAAGAAGTGACAAAGCTCCATGCAATTTGTGTTGTCTGTGGAGAGCCAGCCTCACGCACGCAAAGGCTGGTCAATGGAGCGCCGGCACGCTACGATGACCCTATTATCCTCGTTGGTGCGGAAGAAGCCTACGAACCACGTTGCAGAGAGCATCATATTGTGGTTAAATAACCACGTAACGTATCACGGGCAGATGGGTTTCTAATCTATATGAAAGAAGCTCGAAAGGAATCGATATGAGCGTAGCGGCATTACCGAACCAAGAAGCACAGGTACAACAAGATACCATGTGGCTTCGTAATAAAAGATGGGATTTATTCTACATCACCTTTAGCGTGGTGGTCGTCCCATTACCTTATATCGTTTATTTGCTTGGTGTGCAGTTCGGACTACACGACGATTTAAGCCGCAACCTTGTAAATGCGTTTGTCGCAATTGCTATTGGTGGGCCACACATGATGTCTACCTTCCTACGGACGGGGCTTGATGATGACTTTAAGAAGCGTTATCCCATGCTTCTGCGTTCATCAATCATCATCCCGATTGTTGTTGTGTCGATGGCGTTTTTAAACCTCACCCTATTGTTGACGGTGTTTTTCTTCTGGGCGGCGCTCCATGTATTGCATCAAGTCACTTATATTGTGGAGCTTTACAACCATAAAGAACATAACTATGTCCGCAAATCGGCGGTTAGCCTGCAATCCCGTATGATTGATTATGCGGTGATATTGACCTGCTTATTCCCACTTGCGGCTTATAAAATCAGTCAAGGCTCTTTTGACATCGGCACTAATGACCTGACACGTGTAATTCCCGGTGTCTTCCAACATGCCTGGTTGTTCTGGTCGATGTCTGCTGTTTTTGCGTTTGCACTGACTACCTACCTGTGGAAGACGTGGAACGAATATCGCATTGGTATTATGAACGTGCCGAAGACAGTTTTTATCCTGTTTACAGTCACGATAGCATTTACGATGCCTGCCCTGCCCAACCTTGATACTGCTTTTCAAGGGCTAAACACATGGCATAGCTTCCAGTATCTTGCTATCACGTTTTACATCATTAAGGTGAAGCAACAATATGGTGGCTTAAAAGAGTCTGCCCCGTTGGTATCACGCTTTACCAATATGAAGGATTCACGTGGGCTTTACTTGCTCAGCACGATTATGCTGGTTGGCTCTGCAGTGGTGTTTGGGGTAGTCTATGCACTGGCTCACATCATCACCCCGTCTGCGGCGGTAGTGGACATGAGCAATCCGAACGCGCTCGGCCTGTGGCGGTTTGATGTCGCTTATTACACGGCTATTCTATCTTTCCTGTGGATACACTACTACCACGACCACTTCTTATTCACCAACTTTGAAGCGTTAGACGGCGCATACTATAAGATAGAGCACTAGACACAAAACAAAAAAGACGCCAAACGTGGCGTCTTTTTTGTTCTCAGTACGCATCCCCAAAATAGTCACATGCTCTAGGGAAACGTTTCTCGTACCCACTGCATTGGGTCAACTGGAACGCCATGCACCCATACTTCCCAGTGCAGATGAGCGCCAGTAGCACGTCCTGTATTGCCAACAGTGCCAATCGTCTGCCCGATATTTATAAAATCCCCAATGTTAACCAGTCTGTCTGTCATATGGCTGTAGACTGTGTATACACCCCATCCATGATCAATGACGATACTCACACCACGAATGTTTAGTGTGTCGGCCAGCACAACACGACCAGAGGCGGCGGCTAACACAGGTGAGCCGGGCGCTCCCGCGAAGTCTGCCCCTGTATGATAACGGTCAAACGGACTACCGTTGTAAGACCGTCTACCGCCAAATGGTGAGTTCATCGCGGCGGCGGCTGGCAGGCTCATCGAACGTTGGAAGTAACGCTCTGGCGTAATGCGTGATACTACGCCTCTTAAAATGTTAGTTTCATTTTCTTCAACACCCGGCGAAAGCAAGCTGATTTTATCTTCGGGAAGAATAATTTGTTGACTGTCATAATTCCCTGCATTGACTTGTATATTCAGTAGAATCACTGCGTTTTGACCATTTGTCTGTGCTGCAGTGATGCTTAATGTGTAAATATCAGCCTGCGTAAAAATGGGTACAGGCAAGAAAGCAATGTGTATAAGTCCTCCCTCTTCTTGTAGGAAGGATATTTCGCGGTTTAAAAATGTTGCTGTTATCGTCGCAGGTGTTGTTGTGCGTAGCGATAAACGCCCAGTTAACCCCTCTATTAAAGTGAGCGGGTTCATCGTCAAATCGGCAATAAATGACGGTAGATCGCGGGTATCGGCAGGTGTTCTTATGGATGCACCCGGAATCAAAAGCTCCTGACCTGCTAATATACGTGAGGGATTGGTGATACTATTTGCAGTCTGAATATCCGCCATCGTAACTCCATAAGTAGTTGCAATGGCGAACAGTGTTTCACCCCGTTGAATAATGTGTGTAATAGTAGCGGCATTATCCAATGGTACGGATTCTTGTGAAGGTAAAAACGGTGGTTGTATGCCATCGTTGATGCGGAGTTCTTGCCCAACAACGATGCGATTAGGGTCTGTAAGGTTATTTAATTGCAGAATATCTTCCACAGTAGTGCCATAAAAATTTGCAATCCCACGCAGGTTTTCACCCGGACTGACTCGATGTATCGCAGTTGGCAATGGTGCAGACGCAACCCAATCGTCTGCACCATTGCTAGGGATAACCAAACGTTGCCCTACTAAAATACTATCAGGATTCGTAATGTTGTTTACGCGGGCTAATTGTTCCGTAGTAAGCCCATATCTTTGTGCGACACGAAATAGATTTTCCCCGCGTTGTACGATATGGATTGTAACGTTAGGGTCATCATCTGGGGGCGGATTTTGTGCTTGCGCTATTTGCAGAACACCGAATAACAGCAAGCACAAAATAATGTATCTAACTGGATAGGTCATAAAATTGGAGTGAATCACCGATTTCAATACGCTCTAATATACTTGGGTTAGCCTCTATGAAGTATTTCGCGGCGGCTTTAGGCGCATAAGCCAGTCGCCATGGTTTTGCTAAACGTTTGTCTACAACAACGTGCTGTGCATTTATCCACACAACACCAATGCTGAAACGCATAAACAACATGTGGATGGTCGAATCCACTTTAGAGTCCTTACCGCCGACAAACAGCAGTCCTTCATCTTCTGGTAGATGACTTACCATCATCAAGCCTTTAAAGCGGCACCATGTGGAAGCACACCACTTTAAGCGCGGCAAGATGACGGTGTTTGTATCGCTATGCTTTAAGATGCGGTATTGGCTACTCATGGAATAGTCAATACCTGCCCGGTAAAGATCAAGTTACGGTTGAGGATGCCATTGGCTTGCGCTAAAGCATCAATGGATACACCCAGTTGCACACTGATTCTAAGGAGTGTATCACCAGGACGCACCGTGTAAGTGCGCGGTTGTGCAGGAGGCTGTGGCTGTGTGGGTGGTTGAGGTTGCCCCACTTGCCCCACTACCGGAATAATCAGGCGTTGTCCTGCGAAAATCCGATTGATGTTTACAATCCCATTACGTTGTGCGATTTCGCCTACTGTTGTGTTAAAGCGGTTGGCGATGTTATTCAATGTATCGCCGCGCTGAACAATATAGACTGTATCCGATGTAGAAGGTGGCGCGATAATCTCCGGTACAGGAGTATTCGTCACAAGTGGCGTTGGTGATGGCGTAGAGGTTGCCGGCGCCGCAATCGGCACGGGGATAATCAACTGTTGTCCAACAAAAATCAGATTATCCGCATTAAGGTCATTAGCACGGTTAATTGCATCTATGGTACTGCCATATAATGCCGCTAATCTGCCAACAGTATCTCCACGTCGCACACTATAGCCAACGGTGTTCAGGAAAACCGTGCTGGTGTCTTCCGTTGGGCGTGGTGTAACAGTTGCTACAGGGGTGTTAGTCACCAAAGGCACAGGGTCAACAGCGCCGCCTACAGGTGTATTCGTAGGTTCGATGACCTCAAGTGTCGGTGTTGGTTCTTCACCCGGAGGGCGTGTAAACACTGGCAGAGGTGTTTGCGTTGGCGTGGCTGTCAGTGTGGCTGTATTGGTCGCAGTTGCCGTCGGTGTTGTTGTCGCGGTAGAAGTCATTGTGGGTTCACCCGCAGAGGGCGTATCTTCTTCCTCCGGCTCATCAATTTCCGCAGTTGGGGTTGGTTCTGTAGTAGCTGTTGATTCTGAAATTGGTGTTGGTAGCGCGGTTTCTGTTGATGCAGGTTGCTCAGAATCGGGTGTAACACTTAATACCGCGTCATCCAGGTAGATAAATGAGTTCTGGACTGGGAAGCCTACGGTAGAACGTACCCATACTGTAACTGCATTACCTTGTGCTGTTGCTATCTGGCTATATTGACGGTAAGCGTCATATTGCTGGATGGCAAACGACCACACAATGTCTGTGCTTTCGGGGTCTGTGCCACCTGTAGGGTCGATACCTACTTCAATTGTCACTTCGCCCGGATCACGGCTAATACTGGTATCTTCGTAACTTGAAGACCAGACATAAGCATACACGCTAAAACGCAGTTCTGCGCCGGGCGTAACGTTTGTCACACGTTGGTATACTCCGCCCTCGTGTGCCCACCATGTATTATTGAAGATAGACTGTGCCGTGTCTCCACTTCGTACACGCCCAGATTGTGCTGTAACAGGCGCGTAACTTGGCTGGCGGTTACGCCAGGACGGGTCACCCTGTTGGCGTTCAATATGCCATGCTGTCCAGCCCTGCGCTACTTCGCGTGTTGGGTTACCCGCTTGAGAGCTATAAGGTAGCTCAAAGCCGGGGTTGGTTAACAGATTAACTTCTTCATCTTGTGCTTGTACAGATATAACACCTAAGGCCAAGACACATATAATCAAAATGCGTAAAACTTTATTCATAGGGCTTACCTCAGTGGATGACGATAGCCAAGTCTATACGAAAGTATAGCCTATGATGTAAAACAACGCCACGCACATAATCAGGATATGTTACAATCGCAGTCATCCCAGTTTATCCAAGCCAACTGATAGAGGCTTCATGAGGTTACAACATCATCACGTCGTCCAGCGCCTTGAGCATTTCGACATCCCAACGGACACTGAGGCAGAAGCTGATAATGCGGAGTTTGAATTCTATCTTGGTATCGGGCAGGATCGTAGCATTGGCAAGTTAGCTTTTGTAGCATCCATCAAAAGCAATGTCTCAATAGAACAAGTTGCCAAGGAACAGCCCGATGTTATCTACCGCGAGAACATTGACCCGCTTATCGGTTTGCGCTCGTACCAGGTATTACGCATTGCAAGCAATCTAAACTTACCCCGTCTGCTCTATCGCCCTTTTGATGCTATCGTTCAGAAGATGTATCGTTGTTTTATCCAGAGTGATGCTACCTCACTGGAGATAAATCCCCTTCTGGTATTGCCTGATAACCAGCTTATGGTGAAGAATGCCACCATGTCAATTGATGATAACGCCTTATTCCGCCAACCGGAGTTATTAGCCTTAGCTCAACCAACCGCCGCTGAGCTAAATATGCGGCAATTAGGGCTGACTTATGTTCAGCTTAATGGTCAGGTTGGATGTATTGTCAATGGTGCGGGTTTGGCAATGGCAACAATGGATGTCATTAATCTCTATGGACGAGATTCTGGCATTAGTCCTGCGAATTTCTTAGACATGGGCGGTGGTGCAGATGCCCAAAAAGTAGGTACGGCCTTCCAACTATTGCGCCAAAATCCGACAGCGCAGGTTGTCTTCATGAATATTTTTGGTGGTATGACGCGCTGTGATGAGGTGGCACAAGGAATTATCTCATCCTATGAAGAAGCACCTTTTTTGTGGCCTTTGGTTGTACGGCTTCAAGGGACGAAAGCGGCAGAGGGACAAGCCATGCTCCGGGAAGCAGGTTTTGAGCGTGTGCATCTTGTGACAACGTTAACTGAAGGGGTATTGATGGCTCTGGATAAGGTGGATACCTTATGAGCATACTCAGTAAAGACCGAATAGTCATTGTACAAGGCATTACTGGAAAGCGGGGACGCTTCCATGCGATGCAGATGAGTGAAGCCGGCACACAGGTCGTTGGCGGTGTTTCACCCGGCAGAGGGGGTGATTGGATAGACGGAAAACCTGTTTTCGATAGCGTTGCCCTTGCCATTGAAGCGACTGCGGCCAATACCTCTATTATATTTGTGCCAGCCGCATTTGCCGCTGATGCAATTTATGAAGCGGTTGATGCAGGGATTGACCTTATCGTTTGTATCACAGAAGGTATTCCTTTACTGGATATGCTAAAAGTGTATGACTACGTTAAACGCAGTAAAACACAATTAATTGGCCCAAATTGTCCGGGCATACTCACACCCCATGAGGCAAGCTTTGGCATTATTCCATCTCATATTGCCACGCCCGGCAATGTAGGGATTGTTTCTCGTAGTGGCGCATTGACTTATGATGTCGTGAATACGCTGTCATTAGCTGGAATCGGCCAAAGCACGATTGTTGGCATCGGAGGCGATCCCCTTGTTGGGACGAGTTTTGTTGATGTTCTGGAGATGTTTGAAAACGACCCTGACACCCAAAAAATTGTCATGTTAGGGGAAATTGGTGGACGTGGTGAGCTTGATGCGGCTCACTATATCAAATCATACATGACAAAAATCGTCGTAGCCTTTTTAGCTGGATTCAGTGCGCCACCAAATCAGCGTATGGGTCATGCGGGGGCGGTGATTGAAGGTGGACGCGGCACTGCACAAGAGAAATTCGATGCTTTACGGGATGCTGGTGTGCGTATAGTCCGCAATCCAGAGGAAATATCCAGTCAACTTCATTGATTTACATATTCAAAAGCAAAACGTGTAATCCACCCCTGTCGGCCATCGGGCAATATAAATTTTGCCCACCCACCTTCACGCGCTATGATGCGGATTTCTGCCCCGTTATACAGTTCAAATAATGTCAGGTAGTCTTCGGACGGCCCACTTTGTACCCCTGTGACCAAATCTGTGATAACGGCTTGGGGTCGTTGTGTATCTGCATAAGTGCGGCAGAAAAACAAAATGACCAACACGGTAATAAATAGTCCACTGAAGCTTAATCCCCAGCGTAACCACCATCCCCGCCGGATAAAATAAATTGCCAGCAGGCTAAACCACATTGCCCATGCAATGGCGGTGATAGTCGCTAACTCCTCTATGCGGAATAATGTATAGGTTGACTCTGCTATGAAGTCAATCCAATGTTGTGAACTGCCCTGATAGTTCGCACGGATAGCGCGTGTTCGCATAATATTGGTATCAATGGCTAAATCACGTGGATTGATGTGCTGTGCGCGGAGGTAATTCAGGAGTGCCATCCCTAAATTGCCATCTGCATAATAGGCATTTCCTAAGTTGAAGTATACCTCACTCACCGTGAAGCCTTGCTCCAATGCCCACGTATAAAGCTCAATTGCCTGTGCATAGTTGCCTGTTAAATAAGCTTGTTCGGCTTCCGTATGCCAGTCTTCTGTCTGGCTGAGGACGCCAGGGATAGCTAGCACCATGCATAAACAGATGGCGTAAATCAGTCTCATAATTTACGCCATTCGCGCTCTAGCCCGATGAGTGCCTGCCGTGCTAAATCAATCACCCGTGCTTTATCTTCTTCGGTTGGGCTTGGCATATAAGATAGAGACTGTGCCTGTAAAATTGCCTGGTCAGTTTGCTCAAGTTGTGTTTCCGGAAAGTTTTTATGGTCAAGCAAGTATGTAATCTCATTAACGAGTGGCGACGCTGTGCCGAATTTATCTCCGATGTAAGCGCGGATAATATTCTGTATTCCCCGCGAGACACGCTCCGCAGGTTGATTTTTAAGTTCTGTCAGGCGCTGGATGGCACGCTTTAAAGCATGAATCCGCCGTCGCCGTTGTCTGATTAACGCACGTTGCCAACGATAAAATTGCACAACCCCAATTATTCCCGCGATAAGTGGCGGAACAATCCACAATATCCATGATGGGTAATGATAAGATGCTTCCTCCATATCCTGCAAATCAATAGGTTTGAGTGCCAACTGCGGTGCAGATGCTAGCCCTGCATTAAAGTTTCGAATATTACCCTCCGCAGGGAATACATTGACTGTAAAGTTCCATGCATCGCTTTCTACATAGATTTCGCGTGTAGGGTCAAAATAGCTGAAGCGAATATCGCTAATCTCCAGAGTGCCAGATTGTAATGGGATGAGTAGCCACTCAAAAACGCGCCTGCCAAAAGGCAGATTAATCAATGTTCTGTCGGGTTGTTCTGGTATTTGCGGCGTCCCACTGATGACACGCCAATTGTCACCTAAATTTAGGGGTGGTGATGGCAATAAAGTAAAGTTTCCTGTTCCCTGCACATCAACAATCAAGCGAATGGGCTGGCCAACATCCACCCCGATACGGTCTATCTCTGCTCGCATCGCATATTGGCCGACAGCCCCGTTAAAGGATGGTGGAGCGTCCTGTGGTAATGGGCGCACATCAACGACTAACGGCGTAGTTGCAAAGGTTCCGCCGGGTAAAAACGGAGTTTCATTAATGAGGAGTTCTGCAGGCTGAATAGTGACTTGCCCGGCGGTGAGTGGAACAAGTTCTACAGCCAGTTCTCCGACGTTGTATTGCACACCATTGATGCTTTCGATTGTAGGTCTTAGGTTAAAAATATCCCCCACCCAAAATCGTTGAAAGTCCGGCAAATTAACCGGATTTGCCGAAGAGATGCGCTCAATATCGTAAGCGTAGTACCGCATAGTGTAGATGACTTGCTCCCCAACATAAGGGTTAGGGTTGCTGAGAAAGGCTTCCGCGTAAAAATCGCCCGTGAATTGTGAGGATGTATCCGCATATGTGGCCGCATGTGCGGAACTCAGCAAGAAAGCCAAGCACATTATCATCAGAATGTAACGCATTACCAGTCTGGCCCCGTATTATCGCCCGCCCCGCCTGTCTCTTGTCGGAACTCTCGTACAGATTGTTGGTCTTGTTCAATTTGATCAAGTATACGCTGTGCCTCTTCGATGGTGAGTGCGCCCTGTGGACGCGGCATTGGTGTAGCACCTTGCTCTCCCGTATCATCCGCACCCCCACCCTCAGGAGGCATCGTTGGGTCAAAGTCGATGGGTGGCGGCGTTGGCGTGGGGCCGTCAAATCCGCCGGGGTCGTTGGTTGGCGTTACTTCCGGGTCTGTATCTTGTTCGTCTGGTTCTGTCTGTTGTTCTTGTGCGGTAGGCGTAGGTGGTACATAAAGCAGTTGCGCTACTTCCAGATTATAGCGCATGTCCTCATCTTCTGGGTTCAAGCGAAGGCCAGCACGGTAAGCGTCGATGGCTTCGCGGTAACGTCCAATTGCGGCGTAGGTGTTGCCCAGATTATAATAAACACGGCTTCGTAAATCATCTTCGGCTGTTTGAAGCGCCTGCTGTAGTGCGTCGATTGCCCGGTTAAACTCGTTGAGTTCAACGTGTGCCAGCGCGACATTATAATAAAATTCAGCGCGGTTAGGGGCTTCAACTTGCGCTTGTTGGTATCCACGTAGTGCGGCTTCGTAGTCACCATCGCGTAATGCCAAGTTTGCATCGTAATTATATCGGGCATCGGTTGCACAACCAAACAACGCTACACCCAATATGACAAGCAGTAAAAATCCATATT
>DAIMZF010000018.1:42053-43247 GCA_036734085.1 Aggregatilineales bacterium | reverse complement strand
TGTTAGCGCACGAAGCAGGGAGCGCCACCATTGCCGATATTTATGATCAATTGCTCGGCGTGCCCGGTAGGGGTAACACCTATTGGTTAGTGACGTTTAATGACCTGCGCGAACTGTCGTCCAAGACACCGCATAAACTGTTGAAAGAATACCCTTACTTGCAGGCGATATTTGAAGCCTGCCGCGCACGCATCCTCGAGATTGAAACCCAGCGCGGCGAACTCCCGACCGCCGCATCAGCCCCAGCGATGGCGCTTCGGTCTGTTTATGGCATTGCGTGGTACATCCGCATTTTACAGGTACTAGCAGGGAATAATCTGGCGCGGGGCTATGCTTACGATAGCCAGAGCCGGACGGTAGTCGGTTCTCACTTATTACGTGTCTCACTCCCGGCGGAACACGAAACGCTGGAACAATTCGCAACAGCGGTTAAATCCGCCAAACTCACCCAAAAGCAACTGGTAGAAACAGCAGTCTACGCGCCGCAATGGGCGAACTATGTTGAATATGCA
Source organism: Aggregatilineales bacterium (assembly GCA_036734085.1). Taxonomy (GTDB): domain Bacteria; phylum Chloroflexota; class Anaerolineae; order Aggregatilineales; family Phototrophicaceae; genus J038. Next base: position 42,735 of record DAIMZF010000018.1, on the reverse strand, counting down.
CTCGGTTGGGAAGGGCTGGCGAGTGCGGTCTGGTGGATACACGCCCACACGAAGGACTCCAACTGGCATGTAGACGCCGAAATCCGCGAGACGTGGAAAGCGCAAGTCAACGAGCGCACCCCGCTAACCGACCAGGACTTGATTGATGGTGCGGTGGATGTCAAATGGTTCTGGGATGTCTTTAACCTGCTGGGCGCGAAGCGATGGAGCGTGTTGTATTCGGCGGCGCGATACTCGGCGGGGGGCACGGGGCATAGCCGCGCCAAGCTCTTCGCGGCGGCCATGCTCGGTGAGGTTACGCGGGATGAGCTAACCAAACGCCTGGAAAAACGCCATCAGGACTCCCTGCGAGCCATCGGGTTAATTCCTTTGCCCGCCACAGGCCACGATGAAGAAATCATGACGCGCTACCAGAGGGTGCAGGAGTTCGTCCGCACGTCGCGCAAGTTTGGCGCGCAACGGCAGGCCAGCGAAAAACGCGCCGCCGCTATCGCGCTGGAAAATCTGGCACGCACTGCCGGTTATCCCGACCCGTTGCGCCTGCAATGGGCGATGGAGACTGAAGCAGTCGCGGATTTACACGCTGGCGAAGTGACGGTGATTGCCGATGAAGTGGCGCTCACCCTGCGGATTGATGAAGTCGGCAAGCCACAGCTCACCATCCGCAAAGCAGGCAAGGTGA
>DAIMZF010000018.1:0-41953 GCA_036734085.1 Aggregatilineales bacterium | reverse complement strand
ACAGGCACAGCCCTACAAGATTATAACGGCGCAACCCATCCCCTGGCGGATGCAACATCCGCACGAATCGCTCACCCGTATGACCTGTTGCAGTCCGGCACATGGTCAAACTGGCAACGTGATTGTTTCCTGGCGGAGCGCATCCAGCCTTTTAAGCAGGTTTTCCGCGAATTATATGTGCTGACCGAAGCGGAAAAAGCCGATGGGACAATCTCTCGCCGTTATGCCGGGCATCAGGTGAACCCCCGACAAGCGTTGGCGTTGCTGGGCGCTCGTGGGTGGGTGGCTCGCCCGGAGGCTGGCGTCCAGAAGATGTCGCACAGGGATAATCTGGCGAGTCTGGTGACGTTCCTGCAAGGCTTCTACACACCGGCGGAAGTGGAAGGGCTGACGATTGAGGGTGTGGTGTTCATCCGTCCGGGCAAGTGGCATCCACTCCCGTTAACCGAGATACCCCCCCTGTTATTCTCGGAAGTTATGCGTGATATGGACTTGGTGGTGAGTGTCGCACATCGCGGCGGCGTTGACCCGGAAGCGACAGCCTCTACGGTTGCCATGCGAAGCCGTCTGCTACAGGAGACCTGCGCGTTACTCCAAATCGAGAACGTCAAGCTAGAGGGGAGTCATGCGTTAATCACGGGCAAGCTGGGCAAATATTCCGTGCATCTCGGTAGCGCGACAGTCCATCGTCAGCCCGGCGGCGCGTTGTGTATTATCCCCGTCCATGCCCAACATCGCGGACGTATTTTCCTCCCGTTTGCGGATGACGACCCGCGCACGGCGGAAGTTATCTCCAAAGTACTGCTATTAGCGCGGGATGAGCAGATTAAAGACCCGACCATCCTCAGCCAGATTTACGCGGGTGGGTGATAGATAAGATGATATAGGGGTGATAGGTTGGTTGCCCACCCCTACATCTTAAGCATTGGCTTTAACATCGGCTGTGATATGATGTTCGCTTCAGTCTTCATCCAGCCACGCGGCAATTGAACTCTATAAACACGAACACTTATTCTTAATATGAAGAACGTAATTAACTAAAAATTCATGAAAAACACACACTTTACAGAGAAACCCATGATAGTATGTCTTTTAACAACGTACTCTAGTCTCATGGATTTCAGAAAAACATCATGTTAAAAGACCCACAAAAAGCTGTCCAAAACCCCCACCGTCTGAGCGTATTAGAACAACTGGAACTGCTCGACACCCCTATCGAAGAAGCCTTCGATCGCCTCACGCGGTTGGCAGGTCTCATCATCGGTGTTCCAGTTTCGCTCGTATCGTTGGTGGATGCCGACCGTCAGTTCTTCAAGAGTCAAATAGGTTTACCGGAACCCGTCGCCAGCCGCCGGGAAACCCCGCTTTCCCACTCGTTCTGCCAGCATGTCGTCGCCACACGGGAACCGCTCATCGTGGAAGACGCCCGGCAACACCCCGTACTCAAGCATAATAAAGCCGTGCCGGATTTAAACGTCATCAGCTATTTAGGCTTGCCGCTGACTACGTCGGATGGCGTAACGTTAGGCTCCTTCTGCGTGATTGACAGCCAGCCGCGCTCCTGGACACAGGAAGAAATTGAAATCATCCGCGAGTTAGCGCAATCCGTCATGACAGAGATTGAACTACGCTATGAGATTAAAAACCGCGCACAGATAGAGCAAACCCTGCAAAAGACCAACGGCAAATATCGGCGTGTGCATCACTTCGCCGGGGCGACCCTCCGCCACATCGAGGATATGATTGGGCGCGGCGCGGAAAAAGAGGAATTACTCCACTACCTGACGGAGTTACAAGACTCCTTCGACAAGATAGAAGACAACGAACCCACCGCAGTGATGCCAAAAGTCACCGCCAGATAGCGCCGAATGATACTACCCCCATCCATCCCCCTGCGTTAAGGTCAATGTATAAGACAAACACAACCTCACAAGGGGGACTTACGATGGACTGGCGGCAGAAAATCATCAGCGCAACCCAAGCCGCTGACCTGATAAAAAGTGGTCAGCGTGTCTTTTTAACCGGGAACTGCTCTACCCCGTTGGTATTTTTGCAGGCGCTCGTCGCCCGTTACGAAACCCTGTACCATGTGGAGATTGTGCAATTGCTGGGGCTTGGCCCGCAGGATTACATCACCCCCCACATGGCGGAACACATCCGCATCAATAGCCTGTTTATCGCGCCTAATGTGCGGCAGGCCATCAATGACGGCCTGGCGGATTTTACCCCCGTCTTCCTGTCGGAAATCCCGCGCCTGTTCCGTGAGGGGCGCTTGTTGCTGGATGTCGCCGTGATTCAAGTCAGCCCACCGGACGCACGCGGTTATTGCTCTTATGGCGTGGAAGTGGGCGTGACCAAGAGCGCGGCGGAAAGCGCCGGAATCGTCATCGCGGAGGTCAACCCCAATATGCCGCGCACACTGGGCGATAGCTTCATCCACATTAACCAGATTCATCACATCATCGAAGTGAATTACCCCCTGCCGGAAGTCTCGCCTACGCCTTCTTCCCCCGTGCAGGATGAGATAGCCCGCCACGTTGCCGACCTCATCCCTGATGGCGCAACCCTGCAAATGGGCATCGGCGGCATCCCGGACGCGGTACTGCGTAAGCTGACCGACCACCGTAATCTGGGCGTGCATACAGAGCTATTCTCCGATGGCGTGATGACCATGATTGAGGCTGGCGTTATCACCAATGCCATGAAGAGCATCCATCCGGGCAAGGTGGTGGCGGGTTTTGTGATTGGCACGCGCAAGCTGTACGAATACGTCCACGATAATCCCATCTTCGAGATGCACCCGACAGAATACGTCAATGACCCGTTTGTGATTGCACAGAATTACAAAATGGTGTCCATCAACTCCGCGCTGGAGATAGACATTACCGGGCAAGTCTGCGCGGATAGCATCGGCACGAACTTTTACTCCGGCGCGGGCGGTCAGTTGGATTTTGTGCGCGGCGCGGTGCGTAGTGCTGGTGGCCTGACGGTGATTGCCCTGCCGAGTACCGCGATGGGCGGCAAAGTCAGCCGGATTGCCAAACAACTGAAGCCGGGCGCGGGGGTCGTCACGACGCGCTACGATGTGCATTATATCGTCACGGAATATGGCGCGGTGGATTTGTGGGGGCGCAGTATCGCGGAGCGTGTTCAGGCGCTTGTCAGCATCGCCCATCCAGATTTCCGTGAGGATTTATTGGCCTATGCCCGCGAGAATCATTACATCGGGCGCGTCTTCAAGGGCGCACACGACTGATGAACGTCTTTTTGCAGGGGCGGTTTGGTATTAGATGCGCGAACTCGCCCCTGTGTAACCCTGATTAAGCTATCGGGATGGCTTTAAAAACCGCTTGCTCAGTTTCTCTTTCATCTTCTCCGGCCCTTCCACCGTGCCCACCAGTTGGATGTCCCCGCCGGATAAAATGGCGTTCAACACCCGTTGGCTACTCCCGCCAGTGCGGAAGGCGGTCGAAATTTCGTCGGCGGCGCGGCCACTGCCTTCCAGCACCACCAGCGCCAGCTTTTCCCGCGCTTTGGGGTAGGTGCAGGCTAAATACATCTCTTGCATGGCGATTTTGCCGCCGTTTACCAGAATACCCATCGCGGGGTAGCGGTTTTCCCCGCAGATGGCATAGGTCAGGCGGATGATGGTCATGGTCTCGTCGCCCCATTCCGGCGCATCCACCAGTACAAAGTGGGAATGACTGTCTTCTAATGTGGCTTGTTGCTCCGGGTTGACATAACCCGGAAATTCCACGCGCCCCAGTGGAGAAACCCCAATAAGCGGGAAGGTATATCTTTTCTCGTGGCGGGTATCGCCCACCATCTTCATCACGCCGCTTTCCGTGCCCCCGTCAATGATGAGGATGCTGTGTTCTTCCGCAAATTCCACCACAAACCGGATGATTTCCTCCGTCATCAATTTGTCCTCATCGGACATCTTAGACGCGCCCCCACTGACGAAAATCACCGGGCGGGTGGTGACAAGCCCTAAGGAGTCGAGTATCTGCTTGGGGTTGGTCTCTGGTAAAACGCGCACGGCCTGCGCCGTGTGCCCGTTGGGGAATGTGATACTGAAAATTGTATTGTAATCGGGTAGACTTGGCATGTGTCCTCACCTGATAAGGTCTTATGATTCATGGCGAATTTCTTCCCAATGCTTTTAGACTGGTTTGACCGCGTGCGGGCGGATTTACCCTGGCGTAGTGCCCAGCCAGACCCGTACCGTGTCTGGCTATCGGAAGTCATGCTTCAGCAGACACAGATTGAGACAGTCATCCCATATTACCATCGCTTTTTAGCGGATTACCCCGATGTGAAAGCATTAGCACAAGCCCCGCTTGATGATGTGCTTAAGCGTTGGGAGGGTTTGGGTTATTATAGCCGTGCCCGGAATTTACACAAAACGGCGGGAATCGTGGCAAACCAGATGGACGGGCAATTTCCGCGTAGTGCCGCCGACCTGATGAAACTGCCGGGAATCGGGCGGTATACGGCGGGCGCGATTGCCAGCATTGCGTATGGGGAGCGCGTGCCTGTGTTGGATGGCAACATCATCCGCGTGTTTAGTCGCTTTCTGGATTTACCCGACGACGTAACCCAGACCGCCACCCAGAACAAACTATGGGATTTTGCCGCGCAACAAGTCCCGGCAAAGCGACCCGGCGACCATAATCAGGCATTAATGGAGCTAGGGCAAAAAATCTGCACGCCTCGCAAGCCTGCCTGTGAGGAATGCCCCTTAATGTTGGGTTGCCGCGCACGGGCGAGTGGAAATCAGTTACAGAGGCCATACAAACCCAAAAAACCACCCACGCCCCATTATGATGTCGCCGCCGGGATTGTCTACCGGGCGGATGGCCGCCTGCTGATTGCCCAACGTCCGCTTGAAGGCTTGCTGGGGGGCTTGTGGGAATTTCCGGGTGGCAAGCAAGAGCCAGATGAAACATTGCCGCAGGCACTCCAGCGTGAACTGCGCGAAGAACTGGCGCTGGAAGTCGAAGTTGGGGAGTTATTCACGGTGGTAAAGCACGCTTTTACTCATTTTAAAATTACGCTGTATGCGTTTGAATGTCGGCACATCGGCGCGGAGCCACAAGCTATTCAGGCGCAGGCTTTCGCATGGGTGACGCTGGATGATTTAGCGGCGTATAGCTTCGGCAAAGCGGATAGAGAAGTCATCGCGGCATTACAGGCACGCGGCGGGATGCTCTTGTGATTTCCTGAACTATAAAATTCCTTTTATGGCTATCCAATTGACTCGACAAAAATATCACACTTTGATATGGTATGCCAAAATCATATAGCCGTCCCATATAGGTGACATCATGAAATTTAGAATTGTTGTTGTATGTTTGTTGTTGACTATCGCTGTTTCAAGTCGAGTCTACGGGCTTGTGACCAACATTACAGCACAAATAGCGTGTGGTGGATGGATAAATGGTTCTGGTGACGTAGAATGGACGCGGGATAATACCGGAATAGGGGTAGAAAATCTGTATTATCTTGCGCTTGATGGTGCAGGAACTCCGATTCTCAATGTCTCAGATAATCGCAGTGTAGGGTCGTCCTCCATATTGACCCTTAGTTTTCCTTGGGATTCTTCACCGGCATATAACCCGATTACGCTCTATTTGATAAGCCCTGCTGGGAATGGCTTTGAGGAACAAGTTCATCTCGTCGGCACAGGCGATTGTGATGGCTTACCTGATTATATGGCCTCGCCCGCTATCGGCTATGCAAATCTGGGTGAAATTCTAATCTCCGCAAATGCGCCAGTCCGCCCATACGGGATGCCCGGTCGTGAGGCATTGTCCTTTTTGTTGCCAAACGATGCTGATGGCAACGGCTTTGATACGCACATCATCACAGCTATTGCTATCCGCGATGATGTGACATGGTATGCAATCTGGTTGGGGAGTATAGATTTTGTGTGGGTACGTGCGGATGATGTGCAGGTTTTACGCCTGAATTAAGCACAGCCGCACAGCCACCCCTGATATTTTGATATAAAAAGCGGAGTCATCATGACTCCGCTTTTTTTGAAGACTAACCGCTACTGCAACGCCGCGCGGATGGTCGCGCAGGCCGGGCATTGGCCGTCTGGCCGCACAATCGCATAACCCGCCATCGGGTCTGCACCGTAGTTGGTAAAGTCGATGTTCCAGATAATAATCATCCGGATGTCCCCGCGCTGACGCGCAATCCGGATTGCGCCGTTCAGGTATTCCGCCTGGTCTTGCACGGTCAGCCCTTGCGCCCACTCAAAACCCGGCGGCAACGGCCCGAAGCCCTGCGGCGTCAGGTAGCCTAATTCCGTGAAGCATAACGGGCGGTTGGGGAACGCGCCGCGATATACGTCAATCATCCCCTGGAAGTAGCGCGTATAATAGCCGCTATTCCCGCGTGGGTCGCCGGTACGGTTGCCGGGCGGCACGATGCCCTCATTATAATGTACGCCCACGCAATCCATCACGCTGGCCGCGCCGGATGCCGCCATTTCACGGATGAAGCGGTCATCATTCATCACCCGCGCCACGCCGAACGCGCCTTCTGCGCCTGTGGGGGCGGGCGCACCACTAATGACCAGCACATTGGGGTTTGCCGCTTTGATGGCACTATAGGATGCACGGAGCATCTCGGTATAGTTCGCGCCGCTAATCTGTCCTGTCGGCCATTCCCGGTCGATATTCGGCTCGTTCCATACTTCGATGGCGTCTGGCCCGATGGCGGCCACACCGCCTAAGAACGTCGCAAATTCCTGGATGTATTGCGTCCGGTTTGCGCCTAGCTCCGCCGGGTTGCCCACCACGCCCAGCAGAATCTTAAAGCCTGCGGAACGCGCCTGATCGATGATACCGCGCACACTTTCCGGGCTTTGGCCTCTGTTCCAGCGCACCTGACGTTTAACCCATGTCAGGCCACTGTTACGCATCAAATCCGGGTAGGAGAAGCTCTGCACATGCCCGCCGACTTCAAACCCACCCGCGATGGGTGAGGGGGGCACGGGGGCAGGGCCAGGTGAGGGTGGCACGACAACCACGCCGCCTGTCGGGATGGTCAACTGTTGACCCGTGAAGATGCGGTTGACGTTGGCGATGTTGTTGGCCTGCGCGATGGCGGCGACGGTGCTGTTAAAGCGTCGCGCAATGTTGCCCAGTGTATCCCCACGTACAACGGTATAGGTTGTCTGGTCGCCGCTTGGGGGTTGCGGTTGCGGTTGGGGCTGTGTGGGCGGGGGTGCGGGCACAGTGCCGCCTGCCGGGATGACCAGCCGTTGCCCAACAAAAATTAAGTTGACATTGCTAATGTTGTTCGTCTGCGCGATGGCCTGGATGCTCACCCCGTACCGTAGCGAAATACGGAACAGCGTTTCGCCCGGTTGTACGACGTGTGTCGTCTCGCCGCCATCTTGCGCGGCCACCCATGTAACGCTAAAGCTCAAGGAGAGCGAGAGCAACAGGAGCAGGAGGATAACTCGGCGCATGATGTTTCCCTTTCAGTATAAGTTCCTGTTAGTTTTTTTGATTAGTGTAGCATAAGGCGTCATTTCGCGCTCCTTGTTTCCCCTACGCTTTACACAAGCACCGCCCCCACGCCGCCCCAAATACACCGTTTTGTGGATTCTGGCTATTTTTTAAAGGGCGATTTTGTCGACTTTTCCCCCAACTTCCCGCGCATTCGTTTCTTATAATATAAGACGTTCTTAACTGCCTTAGTTAAAGTAACCAAACGGAGTACACCAATGAGCAAGTATACATTACCGGATAGCGCCAAAGCCTCACCAGAAGCCTTGCTGAAGTGGGCGGCGGAAAATGATGTGAAAGAATTCGACATCCGCTTTATCGACTTGAAGGGGGTTGTCCACCACTTCAGTATGCCGATTGAAATTATGGATGTCGGCGTGTTTGAAGACGGCTTCGGCTTTGATGGCTCCAGCGTGCGCGGCTTCCAGGCGATTAATGAGTCCGACCTCATCCTGATGGGTGATTTGACCACCGCACACATTGACCCATTCTTCGCGCTGAAGACGATTGCCTTCCTGTGCGACGTGTACGACCCCATCACCCGTGAACCTTACGGGCGCGACCCACGCGGTGTAACCCGCCGTGCGGAAGCCTACCTTGCCACGACCGGCATCGCGGATACCGCCTACTTCGGGCCGGAAGCCGAGTTCTTCCTGTTCAGCAATGTGCAGTACGAAGTCGGCCCTAACGTCAGCATGTACCGCCTGGACTCCAACGAAGGGTTCTGGAACAGTGCTTCCAATGACCCGTCGATGTCCTACCTCAACCGCATTAAAGAGGGCTACTTCCCGTTGCCCCCGCTTGATAAAACCCACGATGTGCGCGCGGAGATGGTGCAAGCCCTGATTGGCGTCGGCATCCCAGTAGAGGTGCATCACCACGAAGTCGGCGGCGGCGGTCAGGCGGAAATCGATATGAAGTTTTCCCCCATGCTCCAAATGGCGGACTACCTCACGCTGTATAAGCACGTTGTCAAGAATGTGGCGGCCAAGCATAACCTGATTGCCACCTTTATGCCCAAGCCCTTGTTTGAGGATAACGGCTCCGGGATGCACGTTCACCAATCCTTATGGAAAGACGGCAACACCCTGATGTACGGCGACGGCTACGCGAACCTCAGCGAGCTTGCCCTGTATTACATCGGCGGCATCCTTAAGCACGCGACCTCTATTATGGCTTTTACCAACCCCACGACGAACAGCTACCGTCGGCTCGTCCCGGGATACGAAGCGCCTGTGAATCTGGTGTACTCCAACCGTAACCGTTCAGCGGCCATCCGTATCCCGGTTTATATCAATAGCCCTAAGGCCAAGCGTATCGAGACACGCTTCCCCGACCCTAGCGCGAACCCGTATTATGCCTTCCCTGCCTTGCTCATGGCTGGCCTGGACGGTATTAAAAACAAGATTCATCCGGGTGACGCGGTGGATGTGGACTTGTACGAAGGACACGTGGAAACGCCTACCGTGCCGAAGGGCGGCCTGAATGCCATCCTCAATGAGTTGGAAAACGACCACGCCTACTTGCTAGAGGGCGGCGTCTTCACGGAGGACATCATCGAGAGCTACATCGCATACAAGCGCGAAGAAGAAGCCGACCCGGTTTCCATGCGCCCGCACCCGTATGAGTTCCAACTCTATCTGGACATCTAGTTAATCCCGGTGTTGCTTATGGGCGGAGTGAGTAACAGACTCCGCCCGTATTTACCTCTATCGCCCCTTAAGCGGCTACGCGCCGCCGCTTGATTTCCGGCCAAATCAGCAGGGCAATTAAACCATTCAGCACCACAATCACGGTACTGCCCTCATGCCCCAGCACACCCAGAGGCAACGGCAAATCAATCAGCAGAGCGCCAGCCACCAGCATCACAATCACCGCTAACGAAAACGTGATGTTCTGCCATACCACGCGCCGCGCCTGTTTACTGAGCGCGATGGCCTGCGGGATGAGTTCCAGCTTATCGCCCATCAGCACCACATCGGCGGTTTCCAGCGCCACATCTGTGCCCGCCGCACCCATCGCTATGCCCAGATGCGCCGTCGCCAACGCGGGGGCGTCGTTCACGCCGTCACCCACCATCGCCACCACGCCGAATTCAGCCTGCAATGCCTGAATCACACGTACTTTGTCCTCCGGCAACAGCCCGGCATGGATGCGGTCTAGGCCGACTTGCGCCGCGATAGCCGCCGCCACACGCGGGTTGTCTCCTGTTAGCATCGCTACGCCGACACCCTGTTGATGCAATTGGGCGATGACCTGCGCCGCTTCCGGGCGCACCTGGTCGGCCAGCCCGATGAGTCCCAGCCACATGCCCCCCCGTATCACGCCGATCACGGTATTGCCCGCGTTTTGCAGGTCGGCCTCCTGGATGGCTAAATCATCCGGCAGGGGGAATGACTCGTTTAAGTAGGTCGCGCTCCCGGCATGGATTGTGACGCCTTCCAATGTCGCGGATACACCCCGTCCCATCAACGCGGCAAAGTCCGTGACAGGTGCGGCAGAAATGCCTTGCCGTTCCGCGTAGCTGACGATGGCTTTTGCAAGCGGATGTTCGCTCCGTGCTTCGATGGCGGCGGCAACCTGCAGGAGTTCCGCCCGTGCCACGCCGTAGGGCACAACGGCGGTGACATCCGGCTTGCCGCGTGTGAGCGTGCCTGTTTTATCAAATGCGATGAGCTTTACGCCCGCCATTTGCTCTAAATAGGCGCCGCCTTTAAACAGAACACCCATCCGCGCAGAGGACGCAATCGCGCTGATGAAAGATGCCGGGACGCTGATAATCAACGCACACGGACTCGCCACCGTCATCAACACCATCGCCCGGTAGAAGTTGGGGTCAAAATCCACATCAAAGGCCAACGGCGGGATGACGATGATAAGCGCAATTGCCAGCAGAATAAACGCCGCATAAAATTGCTCGAACTTCTCTAGGAATCGCTCGGTTGGCGCTTGGTTTTCCTGCGCGTTCTCCACCAGTTGGATAATCCGCGCTAGTGTATTATCCCGTGCGGATTTTGTCGCTTCTACGTCCAGCGCCCCCTGTCCGTTGAGCGTGCCCGCGAATACCGCCATGCCTTCGCCTTTTTCCACCGGGATAGACTCGCCGGTGATGGGGCTTTCATCCACTGCGGAATACCCCGCTACCACGCGCCCATCCACCGGGATGCGCTCGCCGGGTTCAATCAGCACCACGTCGCCCACCTGTATTGCGTCGAATCGGACGATTTGTATGTCCTCCCCACGCTTGATTTTTGCGGTTTCCGGGTACAGCTTAAGCAGGCTTTTAATCGCGTTGCGGCTCCGCCCGATGGCGTAGTCCTGCAAGACATTGGACAACGAAAACAGGAATAGCAGAATCGCCCCTTCGCGCCAACTGCCAATAAAGGCCGCGCCCAAAGCCGCCAATACCATCAGCATATCGACATCCAGCTTGCGCTCCACAAATAGCGAACGGAGCGCGGTCTGGACACCGTAAAAGCCACCCGCGCCATAGGCAATCAGGCCGAGCGCGGCATCCGCCCATGTGGGAACGCCCACCTGCCCGGTGAAGAAACTCAGCACGATAGCGACGGCTGTCACCGCCACCAGACGCGGCTCTAGCCACGCTTTTCTGAACGTATGCGGCGCGGCTTCTGGCTGTTGTTTGACCTTCGAGATCGTTTCGGTTGTCATGGTTGTTATAACCCTGTGTTATGCACTGTTTTATCAAACTGCTTATATCAAGTATAACACGGGTTAAAACAGTGTGATGGGCAGATTAAACCAATTTCCCATGACATTTGTTTGTTCATCCGTCGGGACTGCCGCACCGCTTACTATTGATTTTGCGCGGCGCACACGTCACAATCAAAGCACAGAGGTTAACCAAACATGACTCTACTCACCGCAATCTACATGCTATGCGCCCTGACAGGCACGTTCTCGTTGGCCGTCCTCAGCATCCGCGCTGTGCCGCATCTGCCCACCGTAGACGCACACGCACGCCAGACTATCCTCAACCGGATGCTCCTCTCGGCGGGGTTGGCTTCCTTCGGGAGTATGGGCTTATTAGCCGTTGGTGTCTTCAGCTTCGACGCCCCCTACAGCCTGCTGAGTGCGGCGTTTTTTGGCCTCTTGTTTACACGCTCCGCGTTTGCCGCGTTAAAGGCGCTACTCCACCGCCAATTATTAGACAAAGGGGATGAAGAATGACCGACCTTGCACCCGGCTTCCCGCCGATTAGCCTGCCGCCTATCGGCCTGTATGCGGATTTAGAAACACTGTTTAACAGCACTGATGTCGCCGCCTGTCAGCAGGCGCTCCAGCAGGTGGCGGGCATCTACCGCGAGATGGGCGTCGTGCCGCTTGATCATTCGCCGACGGTGCTTTATTTTCCCAATCGCCGCATCCTCAATCATTTTCTGGATGATATGCAAAAGCACGGCTGTCGATCTCGTAAGGATGTGGCCTTTAGTGGTTATGGCCGCCGCGCCACCATCACGCAGGAAGTCAGCGCGGAGGGCGAAGCCACCGACGCCAACGGGCGCAATCTGTTCATCGCGTTTCAACTCATCCCCGCACCGGAGCAAGACAGCATTTTATTTGAGAATATGCTCCCGCCACGTTTGCAAAATCTGCCCGGCCAAATCACGCAGATGGTTTATCGTCAGGTGCAACGCCTGGCTGTGCGCGGTGTGCCCGCAGAAGACAGCCCCGCCAACGCGCCGCTATCCGGCTTTTATGTGGCACTGGCCGCGCTGGATTTTGGCACAGAAACCGCGCTTACAAAGCGCAATCGTGGCGATAGCTTCTTCACCGTATTTGATAAGATGTTCGACGCCATCGACAAATTGTTCGCGGGGGGCAGTGGGGCGGACTTCGCAACGATGGCACAATCTGCGAACCCGGCGGTGCGTGAGCTACTCTACCGCGCTATAGACGATGCCTTCGCCAACGGCCTGCGCGATAACATCGCCATCCTCACGCCGGATGTTATCGTCAACATTCGCGCCCGCCTGCCGGAACGCGCCGAGTTAGAATCGGCTTTTGTGGCGGCGGGGGGCGTGCTGGTGGATGATGTGCATGATGGCACGTTTTACACTCTGACGGGGCGCATTGCGGCGCGTGCGTTCCACGATGATGACGGGGACAACGGGCTGGCGTCTGCCTTGCAACGCCTAAAGGCGACTGTGATAAGTGTTAGCCGGGACGAATAATCAGCGATATACTCACGGGCTGGACTTATCATCTGTTAGGAGCAAGGCACAATGAGCGAAATACCCCCATCAAACCCGCCGGAACTCAAAGACAAAGTTTTGCAATCCGCATGGGAGATGATGTACAAATACGATGAACAGGCCGTCGCCGCGAAGGATAGCTTCCACCGCACGCGCAAATGGCTCATCCTGACGACGGTCGGCAGTTCCGTTTTTACATTCTTTGCCGCCTTGCTGACAGCCCAGCAAACGGTCTTTATTCTCCTGGCCGCGATTGCCGTCGCTTTGCCCATCGTCGGCAATGGCCTGGTCGGGTATATCCAGCAATTCGGGCGCATCACCTCATGGCTTAATTATCGAGTGGTTGTGGAACGCATCCGCAATGAGATATTTCTGTATCGTATGGATGCCGGGGACTATGCACAGATAAGCGACCCGGAACGCGATGATAAGCTGATTGAACGCATACACGATATTCAGGCCAGCGCCATCACGCACGAAGATTTTCACATCGCGGCGGATCGTGGCGGGGCAAAACACCTGCCAACGACCGATTGGTTAAAGCGCCTGCTGGCTAAAGACCCTGGCGACAAGCCCCTTGATTTTGAGACCTATCTGCAAATACGCGGCAGGGAACAGCGCAAATGGTATGAAAACCGCGTGAACATCAGCTATAAGCGCATGAAGAACTTCAGGACGGCGGCTATCTTAATCCAGATGGGCGGCGGCATCTTCGCCGCGTTGCTGGTCTTGCTGGCACAACAACCTTTGTTCATCATCCTGACGACCGTCACCAATGCCGTCGGCTTTGGCATTAATGCCTGGATGAATGTCGAGATGACCGGGCAGATTTACGGTATTTTTAACGTCGCCAGCAATCGACTAGGCAAACATATCGGCCTCTGGGAGGCGTTCCAGAATAATCCCGATGCCCAAGACCCCCAAAAGCGTACCGCCAAGCAGATGCAGATTGTCAATGGGATTGAGGAAGACCTGGCATGGGAACGGGAAGAATGGTACAGAGTCGCCTATCAGACGCTCTCTTCTAACGATCAATCACTCTTTAAAGCGGTAGAGGAATTGCACAAACGTAATAATAACGAATCGAACGGCAGTTAACCTAACCTAGCTCGAGAAGCACACTCAGGATAAACCATGAACCACTGGACAATCGACGCCGCGAAGACCACCATTGACCGCCTGTTGCCACGCCTGGAGCCATTGCTCAACGACGAGGCCACCCGTGAGGTGTTCGTTCAGCGTCTAAACGCCCATCTGCCGCGTGCATTAGGCCACTTGCATCACCTTTATGGGGAGCGCTTTGATTTTTTCTATTATCTGGAAAAAATTCTGCACACAGTCGCGGTCTTTTATGCGGAGCGCCCCGACTCGCTTAAAGCACTGGATAAAACCCGCGAAGGCGACTCGTTATGGTTCAAGCGTGAGGACGCCATCGGCGCGGTGGGCTATGTGGATTTATTCGCGGAAGATTTAGAGGGCTTGCGTCAGCAAATCCCGTATTTTAAAGCGTTGGGTGTGCGTTACCTCCACCTAATGCCACTCTTTAAAACGCCGGAAGGCAACAGCGACGGCGGCTATGCCATCAGCGACTTTCGGCAGGTGAACCCCGCGCTCGGCACGATGGCACAATTGGCGGAACTGGCGACTTACTTTCGTGTGGAAGGCATGAGCCTTGTACTGGATTTTGTGTTCAACCACACCTCAGACGAGCATGAATGGGCGCAAAAGGCGCTGGCCGGTGACCCGTTCTATCAGGATTTCTTCTACCTGTTTCCAGACCGCACCCTGCCCGACCAGTACGCGCCCAACCTGCGCGAAATCTTTCCTGACCAAGCGCCCGGCAACTTCACCTACCGCCCGGAAGTTGACCAATGGGTGTGGACGACATTTAACAGCTTCCAGTGGGATTTAAACTACACCAACCCGGAAGTCTTCAACGCTATGCTGACCGAGATGCTGTTTTTGGCTAATCAAGGGGTAGAGATTCTGCGGCTGGATGCGGTCGCGTTCATCTGGAAGCAACTGGGGACGCCGTGCGAAAATCTGCCGGAAGTCCACGACATCATCCGCGCTTTTAACGCGCTGGTACGCATCGCCGCGCCCGCCATGCTCTTTAAATCAGAGGCGATTGTGCATCCTGATGATGTCGTCAGCTATATCTCGTGGGAAGAGTCGCCCATCAGCTATAACCCAACGATGATGGCGCTCTTGTGGGAGGCTTTAGCCACCCGTGATGTAAAGCTCCTGCGCCATTCCATGACCAAACGCTTCGACCTGCCGCCCGGCACAACATGGGTCAATTATGTGCGTGTGCATGATGACATTGGCTGGTCATTCGCGGACGAAGACGCACAAGAAATGGGCATCAACGGCTTTGACCACCGCCAATTCCTGAATCAGTTTTACACCGGACGCTTTGCCGGGAGCTTTGCCAGTGGCCTGCCCTTTAACTACAATCCAGTTAACCAGGATATGCGGATTAGCGGCACATGCGCCAGCCTGTGTGGTCTGGAGCAAGCCATACAAGCGGACGACCCTACACAGATTGACCTGGCGATAAAGCGCATCCTGCTATTGTACAGCGTCACGATTGCGGCGGGAGGGATTCCGTTGTTGTATCTTGGGGATGAAATCGCCATGCTCAACGATTACAGCTATCAGCAAGACCCGGCGAAGGCCGACGATAGCCGATGGGTGCATCGTCCGCGCTTTGACAGGCAACGCGCCGAAGCCCGCCACGATGAAACCACCGTGCAGGGGCGCGTATTCACCGGGATTAAGCGCCTGCTGGACACCCGCCGCGAGCATCGCGCCTTCAGCGATGAGCGCACGCTGTTTTTTGATACCCAAAATACGCACGTTCTCGGCTTTGTGCGTAACCAACGGGTGATGGTACTAGCCAACTTCACGGAACATCCACAAAAGTTGTATCGGGATGTGCTGGACGCCTACTGGAACATCCCGGCGGATGTGGTGGACTTAGGAACGGGGGAGCCGTTCCGGATGTCGGCGGTCTTTACGCTTCAGCCGTATCAATGTTTGTGGCTGATGTAAGGGCGGATTTGTGCCGCATCTGCGCCGCATCCGCGCCGCATCCGCTTTGCAAGTAAAATTCATACATAATTTATAATGTTAGTAGATTCAGACGATATCTTATCGCAAAAAACAGGCAAATAACGAGTATCTTTAGCCTAATGAACACATCAAGTTTGCGAGTTGCAACACAAATGAACACCATTACCACTGAAGCGCGTTATCTATCGACCATCTTAAACAGCGCCCTTAGCGGCATTATGGGCTTCCGGGCTGTGCGTAATGCCACCGGTACCATCATTGATTTTGAGTGGACGTTGGTCAAC
Organism: Aggregatilineales bacterium; assembly: GCA_036734085.1. GTDB lineage: Bacteria > Chloroflexota > Anaerolineae > Aggregatilineales > Phototrophicaceae > J038. Next base: position 25,852 of record DAIMZF010000018.1, on the reverse strand, counting down.
CCGCGTGCAGAAGAAATCGTCGGACGCAAGGCTTATGACCTGATAGGCAAGCGTCTGCTGGAAGAAATGCCCGGCAATGCTGAGGATGGCCTATTCGACAGATATGTGCGCGTCGTGGAAAACGGCAAATCCATGGCGTTTGAACACTACTACGCTTATGAAGATGTTGATAACTGGTTTCGTATCGTTGCTGTTAAAGTCGATGATGGCTTTGTCGTGACCTTTTTAGACATCACCAAGCGTAAAATTGCCGAGCAAGAGCTTGCCGCCAAACATGATGAGCTTGAACGCTTCTTCACGCTGGCGCTGGATTTGCTGTGCATTGCGACCACCGATGGCGTTTTTCTTAAGCTTAATAAAGCATAGGAGGATGTCCTCGGCTATACTGTGAAGGACTTAGTCGGGCAGAACTTCCTGGATTTTGTGCATCCTGATGATGTTGATAACACCATCAACGCGATGATTCAACTGGAAAACCTAAACCCCATCCTCAACTTTACCAACCGTTACCGCCATAAGGACGGCACCTACCGCTACATTGAATGGCGGTCTCAGCCTTATGGCGGCACGCTGATTTACGCCGCCGCCCGCGATATTACCGAGCGCATGGAGAACGAAAAAGCCCGCATCAATGCCCGTATAGAGCAAGAACGGATGCAATTGCTCCAGAAGTTCATCCAGAACGCCGCGCACGAGTTCCGCACGCCGCTGTCGGTCATCGGCTCAAGCGCGTTCCTGATGCAAAGAACCGACGACGCCGATAAGCGCACCCGCCACATGACCCAAGTACAGGGGCAAATCAGCCGCATGACCAAGCTGATTGATATGCTGTTGCTGGCCGTCAAGCTGGATGCCGGGATTATGCTATCTTTTGAAAAAATTGATCTCGCCGCCTTTTTCCATTCACTGCTTCAGGAACTCCCTACGGATGGCCCGGAGGTTGCCTTACGGATACCGCCAGACATACCAGCAATGTGCGGTAACGTGAACTATCTGCGCGAAGCCATGATACAACTGATTGACAACGCCCGGCGATACAGCCCACAGGATGCTATTGTGATGGTGCGTGTGCAGTTGGAAGGCGCGGATATGGTGCGAATCTGTGTGCAGGATAGCGGCGCAGGCATCGATGAAGCTACACGGGAACAGATGTTTGATGCCTTCTGGCGGCAGGATGAAGCCCACACCACGCCCGGCATGGGCTTAGGGCTGACGATTGCCAAGAAGATTATCAACCTGCACGGCGGGGCAATCCAGGTGGAAAGCACCGCCGAACAAGGCACAACATTTCGTGTTTATCTGCCCATCTGCCAGCCGACTTAAAGCCGTGCCAGCACATCCGCTTCTTTTTCCGCATTGATGCCCACACTCAGCGCATCATCCAGGCCGCGCTCCGCTTCAAACCATGCCAGCGTATCGCCCACCGTCTGCACCAGTGGGCGAAAGCTCAGCCCGGCGCTGACGGCGCTGGCATTACTCGTCTGCATAAGTCCGTTTTGGCCGTTGGGCAACCATAGCGGCAGGTCAGTCCATCCGGCGACGTTCTCGTTCAGGAACTCTGCATCCGCATAGACCAACGTCGCCGCACGGCTCCCGGCGGCGGTCTGGCAGGCGTCGAGCACGTCACCATACGTCAAGGGGTGTGCCGGGCCAACCGCGTTATAAACACCTGTCGCGGCTTGTTCCACCATTTTAATCGTCCACTCGGCAAGGTCGCGTGCATCAATCACCTGGAGCAAGCTATCGCGCGGTGGCGCTAACATCCGCCCGCCGCGTGCCGTGCGTACCGGCCAATACGTAAAGCGGTCTGTCGGGTCGTGCGGCCCCATAATCAAGCCCGGACGGATAATCAACGTCCGCCCGCCGAATGATTCTTCCAGCGCACGCTCACACAGCACTTTTAAGCCGCCGTAGGTTTCACCCGTCACGGCTTCGGTTGTCTCGTCTTCCAGCGTTTTTAACGGCGCGGATTCTGTGATTCCGCCTTGCTCTGGAGGGGTATCGTAGACCGAAATCGTGGAGATAAACGTATAGTGCGGGGCGGCATCCTTCAGCTTATGTGTTGCCAGCGTCACCGCACGCGGGAAGTAAGCGTTCACGTCGATGACGGCATCCCACGTCTTGCCATCCAGCGCGGATAGCCCTTCGTCGGTGGTGCGGTCACCGCGCAGTTTCTCTACTTCCGGGAATAAATCCGGGTTGGTATTGCCCCGATTAAACAATGACACGTCATGGCCGCGTGCCAGTGCGGATTCCACCAGTGCCCGCCCGACAAACACTGTCCCGCCGATAATCAAAATCCGCATGATGTCGCCTTTCGTTAAATTTAAGCATTCAAATAATTTTAACAGATGCGGCGGCGGCTCCGCAATCTCATCCAGGCGATTCCAATTTGAATCTAAGCCTTTGCCGCACATTGGGCGTATAATCACCTAAAGCCCTAAAGCAATACTCGTGAAGAAAGAGCCAAACACCATGACTAACCTATCCCTGCGCGAACGCCTGACCCATCCCCTGCCACTTTTAGCGGATGGCGCTGTCGGCACGTTGCTTCATCAACGGGGCGCGGCCATGAACGCCTGCTTCGACGCGCTCAACCTCACCGCGCCGGATGTCGTCGTGCAGATGCACCGCGATTACATCCAGGCCGGCGCACGCCTGATTGAAACCAACACGTTTGGCGCAAATCGCATCAAGCTAGAGGAATATGGCCTTGCCGGGCGTACCGTAGAAGTCAACCAGAAAGCGGTGGAAAATGCCCGTATTGCCATCACCGCCGCCGCGCATGATGAAGACATCTACATCGCGGGCGCGGTTGGCCCATTAGCCGGGCGGATGCGCCCCTACGGGAGAATCACCCAGACGGAAATCCGCGAAGTCTTCGCGGAGCAAATCCGCGCTTTGATTACCGCAGGCGTAGACGCGATTCTGCTGGAAACCTTCACCGACCATGCCGAGATTATGACCGCCATCGCCGTGACGAAGGACATCCAGGCGGAGCTAGGCCGTGATGTTGTCATCATCGCACAGATGACCTTTGCACAGGATAACCGCACGCTCTTGGGGCATCCTCCGGCGCGTGTGGCGCACGATTTAGCGCGGGCGGGTGCGGATGTCGTCGGCGTGAATTGCGGCACGGGACCCAGTCAGGTTTCCGCCGTCCTTCAGCAGATGCGAAACGCCGTGCCGACCCTGCGCTTTAGTGCCATGCCTAATGCGGGCTTCCCGGAGGCGCTGGGCGGGCGTGTGATGTACCCGGCGACGGCGGATTACTTCGGCGATTACGCGCTGACGTTTAAGGCCATCGGCGCATCTATCATCGGCGGGTGCTGTGGCACAACCCCCACCCACATTACCGCCATGCGTGCCGCGCTGGATGACCCCATGCGCTCTGTGCCCATGATCCAGTTTACAGAGGATGAGCGCATCATCGCGGAGCAGGAACGCGCCCACCCGACAGAACTTGCCCAACGGCTAGCGGATGGGCGGTTTACAATCACGGTGGAAGTCGCGCCGCCGCGTAGCTTTGCGGTGGATGAACTCGTCCACAGTGCCCATTTGCTCCGCGCCGCCGGTGCGGATATTCTGGATGTGGCCGATACACCCGCCGCCCGGATGCGTATGAGTGCCTATGCTGTCGCGCACGTCATTCAATCGCAGGTTGGCGTGGAGACCGTGCTACACTTCCCGACACGCGGGCGCAACATCCTGCGGGTGCAGGGGGATTTGCTGGCCGCGCACGCGCTCGGCCTGCGGAATTTGTTCGTCACGATGGGCGACCCCACCAAAATCGGCGACTATCCCGATGCCAACGACGGTTACGACATCGTGCCCTCTAAGCTGATTGACCTGATCGCGCATGGCATGAACAACGGTCAGGACATGGGCGGTAACAGCATCGGCAGGCCGACGGCCTTCACGGTGGGCTGTGCGCTGAATATGTTCGCGGATGACCTGGATCGTGAGTTAAACGTATTGCAGAAGAAGCTGGAAGCAGGCGCGGATTTTGCGCTGGGGCAGGCCGTTTTTGAGCCGCACAAAATCGAGCTATTCCTGCAACGCCACGAGGAATTATTCGGCACAGCGTTTAAGCTCCCGGTGTTGATGGGCATTATGCCATTGTACAGCGTGCGTCAGGCACAGTTCCTGCATAACGAAGTGCCCGGCATCAGCATCCCGGATAGCCTCATGAAGCGGATGGAAGACGCCGGGACGGATGCACCGTATGAAGGCGTGCGTATCGCGCAGGAATTGTTACAGGGCATTCAGGGCTTGGTGGCAGGCGCGTATATCATCCCGGCCTTTGGTAAATACGACCTGGCGGCGGAAGTCATCGACGCGGTGACGATAGCGCGATAGAAAACCTGGCTGTTTTTGCACGGGCGGGTACACGACGATTAACGAAAAGTTTGCATCATTCAGCAAATAAACTGCTGATTGGTGCAGTTATAGATCTGTTCAACAGGAAATTTACGAAAAATTTAACATTTTTTCGTTGCCGCTTACCGGCGTAAGTGGTACTATCAATGTGCGTTTGTAACATCCCCTTTCACATATTTTACACGGAAAACAATCAACAATGTCTAATCTGATTCAATTGATCTACGCAAGCTCGGCGGCGGAACTATTCACCGAAGAGGAATTGGTGGCGCTTCTGCACACGTCCCGCGTCAATAATGAAAAAATCAACGTGACAGGGATGCTCCTGTACCGGGATGGCAACTTTTTGCAAGTGCTGGAAGGCGACGCCCAAGCGGTTGATAGACTATACAACATCATCGCGGAAGACCCGCGCCATACAGGGGTTATGTTAATCTCGCGCCAGACGGTGAAAGAGCGTATCTTCCCAGATTGGGAGATGGGCTTTCACAACATCAACCAAGAGACTGTCGAGCAGTATCCCGGCTTTACGGACTTTTTGAAGACGCCGTTTACGCCGTCCTATCTGGCGGATCATCCGTCGCGGGCGCGTATCTTCCTGGAGACATTCCGCAATAGCGCCAATATCCTGCGCTAGCGAGTCAATCATCGCATCCACCCACGTTTTGCAGGGCGTGATGGCACAGGCTGTATCGTCCATCACGCCCTACGCACTTTTGCGCCTACTGGAACTCAATCACATCAATCGCAAATGGCAATTGCGGATTAACCAACGGATTAACCAGACTGGCCGAGTCAAAGTTGGTCACATATACACTCCCGTCGTAGTACACCAGGTCGCGTGCGCCCCGAAAGTTAATCGCCAGCGTGACGAACGGCTCTTCCGCGCTGGGGGTGATGGCTAACACACCGCCCCCCAGTGCCGCCACATAAATTGTGCCGTTTGTGCCCAGTGTTACGCCCGTAAAATCCGGCGTGGTGTCGTTGGTGGGGTGCGTGTATAGCACGGTCGCTGTGCTACCATCCAACGGCACGCGGAACAGGCGGTTCAGCCCGGAGTCGGTCACAATCAGCGCATCAGTGGCCGCGTCGTAGGCCAGCCCGGTAGGGCGCAATTCGTCGTCCGCGCCTTCGCTCTGTGCGCCCCAGAAGACCGCGCCCGTGCCATCACCGGAGAACCGCAAGACTTCCCGGCGGCCTCTATCCGCAACATACACTGTGCCATCGGGCAAAACGATAATATCCTCCGGCGATACAAACCCGATTTCATCCTCCGCCAGCACGCCCCATTCACGCGGCGCGTCGCCGGGCAAAAAGCGCCAGATGACCCCCCCTGCGGAGCGCGGATTATCAATCAGGCGGTCAAAGACATACAAAAAGCCATCTTCCGCGATGGTTAATCCGGTCACACTGCCCAGTATTTCCCGCGTTTGCGGGACTTCCCGCACGGTAGCATCGGGCAAAATTTCGTAGATGACGCCACTCTCGTAACTGCCCGTGTAGATGAGGCCGTCTGCGTTGACAGCAAGGTTAGCAGGGTAGGCGTCGTCGTCTGGCAATTGGGCGAATTCGCGCACGGTCACGCCTTCCACCAGCGATTGCGCCAATGAGCGCGGCTGAGTGTTGATGGTGAACGTCAGCAAAATCAGGGTCAGCGCGACAATCAGGCCGATTCCGCCGCCAAAAATAAGTACAAAAATCACAACTCGTTGCCCACGATTGAGCATTTGAATCCGTTGTAACATGCGGTTGAAATCCTTCAATTAAGTCTGCGGTTATAGCGCCTTTAGTTGTACCACTTGTTGATGAGAAGAGGTAGAGAGGGGCTGAGGCGTGTAACGCAAAAGGGGCGACCCGGTGGCCGCCCCAAAAAATCATGCTGTGGGGTTATTCGTCATCATCGCTACTGGTGGTGGATACTGGCATCCGTGCGCCGGGTAGCTCGAAGTGTTCGCGGATTTTGCGCTCAATATCCTGCGCGATGGCCGGGTTCTCGCCTAAGAACGTCTTGGAGTTCTCGCGGCCTTGACCGAGCAATTCTTCATTGTAGCGGTAGAACGCACCGCGCTTGTCGATGATGCCTAAGTCCGTGCCCAAGTCCACGATTTCGCCTGTCTTGCTGATGCCGTTCTCGTAGAACATGATGTCGAACTCCGCTTCGCGGAAGGGCGCGGCGACTTTGTTCTTGGTAACGCGGATGCGCGTCCGGTTGCCGATGTTATCGCCGCCCTGCTTGATAGACTGAATACGGCGGATGTCCAGGCGCACACTGGCATAGAACTTCAGCGCCCGCCCGCCGCTCGTGGTCTCTGGACTACCAAACATCACGCCGACTTTTTCCCTCAATTGGTTGGTAAACATGACCGTTGTATTGGTCTGCTTGATGACACCCGCCAGCTTACGGAGTGCCTGACTCATCAACCGGGCTTGCAGGCCGACGTGTGCATCGCCCATCTCGCCTTCAATTTCCGCACGGGGGACAAGCGCGGCGACACTATCCACAACCACCACATCCAGCGCACCGGAGCGCACCAGCGACTCGGCGATTTCCAGCGCCTGCTCGCCGGTATCCGGCTGGGAGATATAGAGCTTGTCTAAGTCCACGCCGATGCGGGCGGCATAGGTTGGGTCGAGCGCGTGCTCCATATCCACAAAAGCACATAAGCCGCCGCGCTTCTGAGACTCGGCTATCACGCTGAGGCAGAATGTGGTCTTACCACTGGATTCCGTCCCGTAGATTTCCGTAATGCGTCCACGCGGCACACCGCCAACGCCCAGCGCAATATCCACCGTTAAAGACCCGGTCGGGATGGTATCCACCTTCATATTTTGCGCGTCGCCCAGCCGCATAATCGCACCATCGCCGAACCGCTTGTTAATGTCGCCTAGCGTGGCATCGAGCGCCTTCTGGCGTGCCTCGTCTGTCTCGCCAGAGCCACTATTAAACAGGTCGGATTTCTCCATTGGAGCAGATTTTTTTCTCGCCATGTTCGTAAGCTCTCAGTCTCAATTATTCTGGGTTAAACAGAGTAACGACGATTATCGCACAGAAGTTCTATTTTGTCAATTTGTGCGTTCCACTTTTTCCGACTTTACCACCACATAAATCTTGCCTATCCAGCCCTTAAAGGCGCGGTCTAGCTGACGGCGCGAATTCGGCCAGTTGAGCAAGCCCAATCCCGCGCCAACGGGCGGCATCGTGATGGACTCGAGGGTGTGTTCGTGCGTGTATTCCCGCAACATCTTAAACATCAGGTCAATCTGCGATACAGACGCCAGCGTGAGGTATTTGTCCTTCTGGGTGCAGGCCAGCGCGACGTGTGTACCATCCCGCGCTTGCCATACCTTTAAATCACCCGGCTGGAAGGCGGACTCGTGACAGAGCGTAATGTACTCCGCATAAAGCTCCGGGTATTTGCCCCGAAATTGAATCATCATCTGCGTATTGACTTCGCCTTCCGGGTTGGCCTCTACCACGATGAGTTGCGCGGCCATGCTATTATCGAATAATTCGCCACTGATGTATTCGATATATTCCGGCGTGGGGTCGGTCGGTTCTTCGCGGCGGTCGCGCCCGCGTTTATTGCGCCCACCGCCAGATTGTGACCGTTCGCTGTTAGCAGGCCGCCCGCCAGAGCCTGGCCGCCCGCTATTAGACTGTGGTCGCCCGCCGTTCGTAGGCCGTCCGCTATTAGAAGAACGTCCGCCGCTAGGCTGTGAGCGTCCGCCATTGGCAGGTCGGCCACCGCTAGCAGGCCGTTTATCGTCCGCAGGGCGCTCTTTATTGCGCTCACGGTTGCTCTGCGGCGTGGTGTTGGGGGGTGCGGCACTTTCAGTAGAATCATCGGCGGCGGTTGTGTTGTCCGCCGTTGTATCCTTCTTGCGGCGACGGCCACCGCGTCGCCCCCGCCGCCGGGATGAATTGGGCTTCTTCGGGTCTTCGTTATCGGACATATTTATTCCTTTGTCTATAGCACTTGCACGCCCACCCAGATTACCCCGCCCAGTACGCCCAGCGCCACCGCCGCGATAACAAGATTGCGTGCAAATATCATCAATTTTGCGACCTGACGCAACAACATACGCAGGACGACATAGGCCACACCCCCCGCGATAAACACAAGCGGGGCTGTCCATACCGGCCACGGATTATTAAACAGGTATACCCACACCGCCCACGCGGTAATGCCGACAATCGCGCCTAAGAACGCATCAAACCACCGACCCCAATTGGGCAGACGGAGCAGATACACGACAGTAAAGCTGAGTAACCCGGTGATGAACACCGCGTTAGAGAAGATTTGCAGTAAAGCGTTGCCCAGGTCGTCCGCGCTACCATCCGTGACTGCGCCCAACCCGGCCACAAACCCCGCGCCCGCGATGTCGCGCACGCCTTCCGGCAACCGCCCGCGCATCCCCTGATACAACGCCCGTAATAAACCTGCCGCCGGGATGAGGTATTGCATCCCTAATTGTAACGCCAATACGTAAAGGTCTTCACCTGTCATGGAGCATGACTCCTTTTTATTGAAGGATGATATGCACAAAAACACCGTTGCCATTAAAACGTGCCGCGTGGAACGTGCCCGCAAACGGTGCAGAAGCTAACGAGATAAGCGGAATCTGCATCAGCCGCAGGCCAGAATCTACCGTATCGTAGACTACGCTCATAGCCGAGTCTACACCAGCCAGCAAATCGCGCAAGAGGGGCTTAAGTAAATCCGGCGTGCCGGGTATAGCCCACCTCACCAACGGGCTGGAATCCATCTGTACTGCCGCGTACAGTGTATCCGCATCTTGCAGTAAGCGCAGGCTAAAGCGCGGTGGCGTAATGGTTGGCTGAAGTGTCAGGTTGAGCTTGCCTAATGGCTTCAGGCCCAGCTTTAGCCCTCCGGCGGCGCTCAGGCGGATGGCGCAAGTCGGCTGGCCGCCCTGCACACGCAAACGGAAGTTATCCGCCGCCATGTAGCCGACAATCTGCGCGGAGGCGATGCCCAATTTTACGCCGGACGGCAACGGAAAATCCGTGTCATCATCCAACCCGGCCTTCAGCTTAAAATCTGTTTGGGTGGCGGTGATGGCGGCGTCGGTCGCACTCAGGAAGATGCTCGGTGCGTCGGTCTGAGTGGTGATGGGGGATGGCGTAGCCTCTCCGCCTTGCGGGACGTGTAAACGCATAAACAGCAGACGATTAGCCACTTGCAAGCCATGAAATTCCACCGGGAAGCCTAACAATGCACGCATATCCGGCAGAATCACACGCGGCAACTGCGCCATAATTGCCGGGATGATGGTCTGGTTCAGCGCCAGTCCCATCAGACGTTTACTGATAGGTGCGCCGGTAACGTCGGCATGGTCTAGCTTTAAGCCGATGCTGGCGGGCGCGTCGTCGGTGGCGTCGTTGAGCGTAAAACTACCGTAAAAGGCCAGGCTAAAGCGCCGCGTCAGCACTTCCGCGCCGCGTGTGCGGCTGGTATAGCGGTAGAGGGTTAAGGCCAGTACCGGAACATGCAGGATAAAGTCATGGTTGCGGTGGCCGTGCGGAGATAGTTCAAAGTACGGGTCTTGCGTGGCGGTATACACGGCTTCCAGCCCCAGCACCTTGATGATTTGTGTGCCATCAAAAAAGCCGCGATAGGGGAATAACAGCGTATTTAAAAACGCTTCGTTGACCGCGACGATGACGTTACTCATGACGCCCTTGCCTCATCATGATGAGGCGCTATTACGGGTGTAAATCAATTCGTGGAACAATCGCTCCAGACGGTCAAGACCAGGCAGAGGCTTATAAATGAGCTTATCGGCCTTTGTGGTTTGCAGGATGACCTGTTCCTCAGTCGGGGATAAGCGATAGGCGGTCATCAGGATGATGGTCATGTTTCCCAAGACTTTACTGCGGCGCATCTGCTCCGCCACCTCTGTGCCTTGCATGTCTCCCGGCAAGCGGATGTCTACCAGCGCCAGTTCCGGCAATTCATCATGGAAGTGCCCGTTATCCACCGCGTTTAACCATTCTGCGGCTTCTTCCCCATTAGCGAAGGCCACGCCATTAATGCCGAGTGTATCGTACATGGCAAGCACCATGTCATATAAATCCGGCTCATCCTCTACAAGCATCCATGTTGTCATGTTATTCTATTGCCTCACATTCCCTATGGGTAGCCCTGCCCAGACTATTTTTAGGGGGCGCAACCGCACGCCCCATTAAGTCCATTATAAAGGACACCTTAACACCCATCCGTATAGATTTTACGGCACGGGCGGGCATTCCCGACTACCAATGACCTGTACACCGTCGGAGCGTATCCAGCCGCGTGCAAAGAAACCAGTTGCAGACTGTTCCTCTACCAATTGCCAGACAAACCCATTGACATCACGCTCCTGCTGATACACGTTCAGGCGTGTGCCAGGATCGATGAGTGCAATCAGGCTTGCTTGTTGGCGCGGTTCGCGGCGCAGGCTCACGCGCAGGCCATCCGGCAAGACCTCAACAATGCAGATTTCAACCGGCGTCGGTGTGATGGTCGGCGTTTCGGTCGACGTGGGTGTTTCGGTCGGCGTGGATGTATCCGTCGGCGTGGACGTATTGGTTGGCGTCGGTGTATCTGTGGGCGTAGAAGTCGGCGTTTCGGTCGGCGTGGAAGTCGGCGTATCTGTGGGGGTGGCCGTCGGCGTTTCGGTCGGCGTCACGGTGGGCGTGTCGGTGGCCGTCGGCGTGATGCTGGGGGTGGGCGTGATGGTCGGCGTGTTGCTCGGCGGTGGGTTGATGATTGGCTCCCATTGGGGTTGCGTGATGAAGGCCAGCAAGCCGAAGATAATAATTATGCCGATGATGGAACCACCAGCGATAAAGCGATTGCGCCCGCGCACACCGCCAATCTGCTTTTCCACACGGCTGAGTTCCGCCCGGCGGCCTAACATACGGAACGGCTCGTCGTGCATCACCTCTACCCATGTTTCCGCCTCTTTGATGTCGCCATCCTCTAAGGCGACTTCGGCGCGTTCCATAAACCGGGAAAAAAGCTCGTTGACTGTGATGCGGTAACGCTCATCCTGTACATGGTCTTTTAACTCGGCCAGCATCCCCCGCGCCTGTGCCAGTTCACTATCAAAGTTCTGGGCAATCATCGCGCCTGCGCGTTCAATCATCTGCTTGGCACGGCTGGATTCCGCCGCCATCGTGCGGACTTCGCTCATCAGCCCGCTTAAGCGTCCGTCCGCCGGGTCTAGCTCGATGCCTAGTTCCAGCAGTCGCAACGCCTCGTTACTCAGCATCAGGCGCTCATCAATAGATGAGGCGTTGCGCGCGCGCGTTAATGCCGATTCCGCTTGTTCGGCAATCTGCGATTTAATGTTATTCATGCGCGTGGTGGCATCCGCTTGCAGGTGGGCAAGGCGTTGGCTGTTGGGGAGCAATTGCCGGGCGCGGGCGATATTGGTCAAAATTGTCTGGAGTTGCGTCGCTTGCTCCCGCAGAGACCCACCGAGCATATTCACCTGCACAGCGACCTGGTCGGCGTCCTGCTGGACGCGGCGCACGGTTTCCAGCCGTTCTTCGGCTTGCGGGTCGTTGGGCACAACGCGCAGAGCGCCTTCATATTTGCGGATGGCGTCCATCCAGCTATCGGCGGCCATCAGCCTGTCACCTTCGTGGAGCAATTCCCGCGCTAAGGCTAAATCCTGGATGTCCAGCAGGGCTTGCTCCGCATCCTTCCATGATAGAATGCCGCCGCGCTCCGCTAAATCCCGCGCTTCGCGGTACAGGCGCTCCGCTTCTTCATAGTTGCCCGCCCGCACCAGACTGTTTGCCCGGTTAAACGACACCCGTGCATCAAACGGGATGCGGTGGTCGGGCACGACGCCCCGAATCAGGTTATCTTCGGATTTTTCGCGGTAGTCCTTCGCCGCGCTGTTGCCCGGCTGTAGGGTTAAAATGCGGTTGGCGGTCTCAATCGTCAGGTGATAGTCGCCTGCATAATAATTCTGGGTGAGTTCCGACAGCAGATAATCCAGTTCGTCACCATCGGCGGCGGATGTTGCCGCGCTGGATGCCACATCTTCCGGCGGTCGGTAGCCCGGTGACGTGGGGGATTGATAGCGCGGTGGCACTGGCCCGGCTTCTGGCCTGCGCGGTGTAGGGACTTCATCCGTCTGGCGGATGCGCGGTGCGCCTGTGCCCGTCGGCGGTTGAGATGCGCCCCCCGTGTTGGGTGGTGGCGGCATCGCTACACCGGGCGTAGCCGAGCGGTCTACGTTGTACTGCCGGAACATATCGCCGACTCGTTGCGCGGCCTGCGGCGTCTTCTGCGCGGCCTGTTGCAGTAAATCGAGTGTGTCTTCATCGTTGGGGTTGAGCGCCATCGCCTCCGACAAAATATCAATCGCTTCGTCGATGTCGTCATCATCCCCCGCGATTTCCACGCGGATGCGTGCCCGTCGTACCAGGCCGCGAATAGTGGCGGTGGTCTGTGAGGTTGGCGCGTTGATACGTGCGACTTCCGCAAAAAGGCTTTGTGCCTGCGCTTCGTAGCTGGTGTTTTTGGCCTCTGCCATCAAATCGCGTGCGGCGCGTTCCAGTCGGCTGACATCCGACGAGACATCCATCGTTTGTGCTCGTTGGGACACTTCGCCAATCTCTTGCCGTAGCGCGTCGATACGTTCTGCTAAAGTTTGCATACACGTCCACCCATTATTCCGCCAACGCTTCCCATTCTAACATAGCATGGTTCAGTGTTTCTTCCAGTTCGTTATACTCCTGCCCCAGCCGATGGATTGCCCTGGCATCGCCGCTTGTGCTGGCGTTGGCGATGGCGGCCTGCAACGCGCCCATCTGCTCCTCTAAATCGTGGATGCGCCCCTCTACTTCCGCCAGCCGTTTTTCCAGTTGGAAGGGATTCAGGCCGTGCGCGGGCTTTTTGTTCGTCGTGGGTGCTGTTTGATTGGGGTTGCCGTTGGCTTTGGTTTCTGTTGGTATGGGGGCGGAGTTGTTGCGACTCGCAACGAATTCACGATAAGTCCCCTCAAAAATGTGCATTTGGCCGGGTTGTGCCCACCAGATTTGCGTCGCCAGCGCATCAATCAGATAGCGGTCATGGCTGACGATAAGGATTGTGCCGTCAAAATCCGCCAGCACATCCTGCAAGACTTCCTGGCTTTCGATGTCCAGGTGGTTGGTCGGCTCGTCCAGCAGGAGCAGGTTCGCGCCGCTCAAGCTCAGTTTTGCCAGCGCCAGCCGCCCGCGCTCACCCCCGCTGAGGGTGTCCACCGTGCGGAACACATCATCGCCGCTAAAAAGATATTGGCCGAGATAGCTACGTGCTTCGCTGACCTGCATCGGCTGGATGGAGGTTATCTCGTCAATCAGGTTATTTTTGGGGTTCAGTTTTTCGTGTGCCTGCGCGAAGTAGCCCACCTGCACCGATGCACCGACGGTCACATCACCCTTAAGCGGTGGGTGCTGGCCGATGACAGTCTTAAGGAACGTACTTTTGCCGACGCCGTTTGGCCCAATCAGCGCGGCTATTTCTCCCCGCCACAGGGTAATATCCGGTGAGCTAAACAGGGGTGTCGCGGCCTCATAGCCCACCGTCAATGCGGAGGTCATCAGCACTTTGTCGCCGCTTCGCATGGCGGCCTGTAGCTTCAGGTTCATGTCGCGCTTGGTGGCACGGGGACGGTCAATAATCTTGCCGCGCTTACGCATTGTTTCCAGCTTTTTCTGGCGGCCTTTGGCCTGCGCGGTCAGCCGACTGCCCATGTGCTTACGGATGAAGGCCGATTCTTTGGCGATGAACTCCTGCTGAGATTCGTACTCTTTCAGGATGCGTTCGCGGCGTTCTTCCCGTTGGCGGATGTAGTGCGAGTAATTACCGCGATACGTCTCTAACGTGCCCCAGTCCAGTTCCCACACGGTTGTGGCGAAGTTATCCATAAAATAGCGATCATGGCTGACGGCGACCACCGCACCCGGAAAGCTCTTGAGGTAGCCTTCCAGCCATTCCACCGCTTGAATGTCAAGGTGGTTGGTCGGTTCGTCCAGCACCAGCAGGGTGGGTTCTTGCAACAATAGCCGCGCCAACAGTGCCCGCGTCTTTTGCCCGCCGGAAAGTTGCGGCAGGGTGAGTGTATAGTCTTCCGGCGCAAAGCCGACGCCATCCAGCACCATCCGCACGCGAGATTCATATGTATAACCGCCGAGTCGCTCGAATTCTTCCTGCAAGGGGCCATACGCCACCAGCGCGGCTTCGTATTTATCCGGCTCGGCCATGTCATGCTCCAGCGCGTTAAGCTGGGTTTCCATCGCACGGAGGTTATCAAACGCGCTGAGGGCTTCTTCCCATAGGGTGTGCGTTCCGGCTAGTTCTGGTCGCTGGGGTAAAAAGCCAATCTGCGCGGCTTTGGCGATGAAGATTTCGCCCTGCGTGGGGGAATCCAGGCCGACGAGTAAGTTTAATAAGGTGGTCTTGCCTGCCCCGTTGGGGCCAACAAGCGCAATCCGCGACCCGTGCGGGGCTTCAAGCGTAATCCCACTGAATATTTCATCCGGGCCATAGAATTTGGCTAAATTTTGCGCGGTGAGTAATGCCATTTTGCTCACAAGGGGTCATAACGGACAAACACAACTAACCATTATACCATACATTGTCGAGCAGGATAAATTGGCACTTCCACGCCGGAAGCAATATAATTAGAAGAAAGGTATAATCCAATATCAAAGGGCACTCTGCCGATGGATGAACAAGATCACCACGACGGGCGGCTGTATCGCATCCGCCATTTAAACGCTGATGACCGTAACTGGGTCGCACACTTCCTGGACGCACACTGGGGGTCTACGAAGATTGTTGCAAAGGGGCGCGTGCATTATGCACACCTCCTGCCTGGCCTGGCGGTAGAGCTTAACGACGCCCCGCCGGACGCCCCGCCAGTTGGCCTACTGACCTATTCTATCGAGAATAAATCGTGCGAGATTGTCACGGTGAACAGTACACAGCAGGGCGCGGGTGTGGGCACGCTCCTCATTGAGGGTATGAAGTCTATCGCCCGTGAGAATGATTGCCGCAACGTGTGGCTTATCATCACCAATGACAACATGAACGCCCTCCGCTTTTACCAGAAGCGCGGGTTTGAACTGGTGGCGGTGTACCCGCACGCTTTGGCGGAGGCGCGTAAGCTAAAGCCGCAGATTCCGTTGGTCGGGTTGGGCGGCATCCCGTTACGGGATGAAATTGAGCTATCGCATAAGCTGTGAATGACATCAGAGGCCCAGCGCCGGAAATTGAACGCCAACACCCCGTTTTTGTAAGCCTGTTTAAACACCAGATATTCACATAACCAGGGGCGCGAAGCATCGTGCCTCTGATTTGCTTTATGGCCGGATGAGCAAACGATAAGCCCAACGAAGGGGCGGCACATCCAGCGTAAATTCAGTCAATTGTGCCGCATGAATGTGATAAACACCCACCCTAACCTCGTCCTTGTGGGTGATGTAAGAAAACGCGACATGCTCACCGTCCGCCGAAAACTCAGGAGATTCCAGCAGATATTCGTCGTGGATGTCATAGGTAATCAGTTCACCCGTCCGCCAGTTCCATAGCTGTTGGCGGATGGGGACTGCCCAAGTTTCCCCCATTGCCCAATCTCCGGCGACATGCCTTATGGAGCGAAAAGGCACATCGCCGACAGATGCAGTTTGTCCGGTGGCTAAATCGTAGACCAGCCCATAGCGGGTTTCTGTGCCGTCTTCATACGGGGCGGTTGTCAGCAAAGCCCGGCCTTGCTCCACCCAGAAGACACGCTCTGTAATAGGCAAGGCGATGTTGAGCATCTGCCCGGTTTGCACATCATAAGCCTGATGTCCGCCTGCATCCGCACCACTCACCAGCAAATAGCGGCCATCCGGTGACCATTGTAAATCACTGAGGTAAGGCAGGGTGTTGATGTTGCGGCGCTGTGTGCCATCGGGCGATTGTATCTCTACAATGGTGGAGTCACTGTACTGGCTGTAACTATAGGCAATCCATGCGCCATCCGGTGACCACGTTAAAAACTGCACATTATCCACACCATTTAAGGGTGTAGGCTGTGCATTGGTCAGGTCAATGATGAAAGGCTGGTATCTTACGCGGTCAAAGTCGTTGACTAGCAAATAGCGGCCATCCGGCGACCAGCTAGCAGGGAAGGTATTACCCGGCAAATCCGTTAAGCGCATCATCTGGCGGCGTTTAAAATCCAGCAGATGCACCTCAATGCTTGTGGTCTGTTGTTGTATAGAAACCGCTAATACTTGGGTGTGCTGGTGGATGGATGGCATCAGATTAATGAGGATGAAACAGACGCAAAATAAGGGTATGGCAAGCCTTAAAAGCATCCGTATAAAAATCATCGCGGCCTATACCCCAACCCGGAGAAACTTTCCGAAAAAAAATATCCCGCCAGTGTGATTGCCTGTATCTCGCCGGTCTGCACATCGGCCTCCAGCAAGCGCCCGCCACTGACGTAAGCCAGCCGCTTGCCATCCGGCGACCATGCAAAGCCGGAAGTCGTCACGGTTACACTGTTGTGCAAGTGGCGCGTTTCCTGTGTGGTGAGGTCATAAATGTAAATCGACCAGTGGCCGTTCCGGTTGGAAAAATAAGCAATCTGACTGCCGTCCGGCGACGGTTGCGGGTAGCGGTCTACGAAGTTGGTCTGGCTGATGTTGACCGTGCTGTTATCGGTTAAATCCAGCAGAAAAACATCCGAGCGCAAACGCCCCTGTGCGACATAAATAATTCTGCCGTCCGGTAACCAGGCGATGTCCTGCACGGCTTCATCCGGCAATAAAAACTGCCTCTCAGCAGTCTGGGTGTCAATCAACCCCATGCGGAAGCTCCGCGTATCCACGCCAATCAACACCAGTAAGTAGCGGCCATCCGGTGACCATACCGGTGATGTGAAATCGCCGAAGATTGGATCCTGGACGTAGGTGATGCTCTGTGCGGTCGCAAGGTCAAACACATAGAATATCTTCAAGCGCGAATCGATTGCGTCAAGGGCAATATAGGCGATGCGCCCGCCATCCGGCGACCAGCTAGGCGTCGAGAATTGCGTCAGGCTATCACTGGAAACTATCGGCGGCGGGATAGGCTGACCGAGCCGTGTCACGATGATTTCCAGCGAAAGGCCGGAAGTAGACAGATAAGCCAGATGCTCACCATCCGGCGACCACACCGGCGCGTAATGCACCCCGCCAACTTCCCCCACAAGGGGAAACACCGTGCCGCGTTCCACATCCACCAGCAGAATATCACTCAGGTTAGCCCGGTGCGCGTTCCCGGCACTGACGACCAGCACATCCCCGCCGACCGTGTCGCCCAGCCGCATTACGATCATCATGCTGGTGGTCAGTATCAGCGTCAGCGCCAACGCGCCACCCGCTAAGGCCACAACCAAAAAGCGCATCATCGGTCATTTTCAATCGGCTCACGGGTGGGGATTCCCGGCTTGCGGGGGTAGGCTTTGGGGGTCGGCTTGGTCTTCATCACCGCGATGAGATAGTGCGAATAATCCAGGCCGGGCAGTTGCACCGGAATCACGTCTTCCACACGTCCGCCCAGGATACGCAGGGCATCGCCGGAATCTTCGACTTCTTCAAACGCGGTTGTGCCCTTCATGGCGACGAACAGCCCCTCCACGCGGCAGAACGGCAGGCTGTATTCCAGCAAGGCGGGCAGACGCGCCACCGCCCGCGCCACCACCACATCATATTTCGCACGGTGTGCGGCCTCCTGCCCGGCGTCTTCCGCCCGGGCGTGCAGGGTGCGGGCGTTGGTCAGCCCTAAGGTCTGGATGATGTGGTCAACAAATTTGAGCTTCTTTCCGGTGCTGTCCATCAGGGTGATGTGCGCCTGCGGGTACAGGATGGCTAGCGCCAGGCCAGGAAAACCCGCACCCGTGCCGATGTCCAGCACGCGCAGGCCGGAGTCAAAATCGGCCATCATCCCCAACGACAGCGAATCCAGGAAGTGCCGCACGCGCACCGCGTCCGGTTCGATGATGGCGGTCAGGTTCAGTTGTCCGTTCCATGTGATGAGTTCCGCAAGCAAAGTCTCGAAGGCGTGTGCCTGTTGGGGCGTGATGGTGATGTCGAACAGGGTGTGCGCCTGCGTGATGAAGTCGTCGGGCATGGGTCAAAGTCCTTATGTTTTCGGCCTCCATTTTGCGGCAAAAAACCCGTTCCGGCAATAGGCGCATCCTGTTGTAAAATAAAACAGAACCCTGATAGATATAGACGGATACCCCATGAACCCTAACTTGCTCAACCGACTGGACATCCACACCGGAACCGCGCAAAAAGTGTTATCTGGCTTCATTAAAGACCAGATACAAAAAACTGGTATGAACGGCGTCGTGCTGGGGCTTTCCGGCGGCATTGACTCCGCCCTATCCGCTTACCTGAGCGCGGACGCACTGGGCGCGGACAACGTGCTGGCCGTGCGGATGCCCTATCGCACGTCCTCCCAAGCCAGCCTGACGGACGCCGACGCCGTGATTGAGGCGCTGGGTTTGCGGTCTATCACCGTTGATATTTCCGGCATGGCGGACGCGCTCATCAACCAATTCCCGGAGATGAACAACCTGCGGCGCGGCAACATCATGGCGCGTTGCCGCATGGTGATTCTGTACGATCAATCCGCGACACACGGCCTGCTCCCGGTGGGAACCAGCAACAAGACGGAATTCCTGCTGGGGTATTCCACAATTTATGGTGATAGCGGCGTTGCGATGCAACCCATCGCGGATTTGTACAAGTATCAGGTGCGCCAGCTTTCGCGGGCGATGGGTGTGCCAGCTTCCGTGATTGACAAAGCGCCTTCTGCGGATTTATGGGAAGGCCAGACCGACGAAGAAGAACTGGGCTTTAGCTACGATGACGTAGACCAGGTGTTGTATCTGCTGGTTGATGAGCGTTACACCGTGCAGGAAGTCATCGCGGAGGGCTTCGGCGCGGATTTTGTGCATGATGTGTGGCGGCGCGTCAAGCGGAATCATTATAAGCGTACCATGCCCAACGTCGCCAAAGTCAGCCATCGTACCATCGGCCACGACTTCTTATACCTGCGCGATTGGGTAGGCGGGTAGGCCATGCGCGGATTAATCCTCTGTTTAGTGCTGTTGCTGGGGGCGTTGCCCGCATGGGGGCAGGCTGATGATGAACCGGACTTTGACCCGGCGGATGTACCGACCTTCGGCAACATCGGCTTAGGCCAAATTATCGAAGATACGCTGACGTTGGACGCCTTCTTTGACCGTTGGACGCTGTATCTGGAAAGCGACGAAACCATCCGTGTTACCATGACCGCCTTTGACGGCCTGCGGCCTTTGCTGGGCGTTTCCACTGCCGGAGGCGACATCATCGCCAGCAGTGATACCGACGATGAAGGCTTCTTCACGGGGGATGCCGCACCCAATAGCATCATCCAACTGGATTTTACCGCGCCCATCGAAGGCCAATACACGCTTGTCGCCACCCGTGTAGACCTGAACGAAGGCGTGACGACAGGCCGCTATACCCTCAGCGTGCAACCCGTCGTGGAAACACGCCTTAGTCCCCTGACTCCGGTTGAATTCCGTTGTCAGGATCGCATCGCTACAACTGCGTTAGCCGTCCTGCTTGATGTGCCGACGCCGCAAGACGAAATCACCTTTAGCGTTTACGGCGAAGGTGATTTGATGCCGATGGTGCGCGTGCAGACCGAAGACGAGATTCTGCTGGATTGCACCCGCGACGGCCATGCACTTATTGGGGATGTGGTCACGTTGCCGGATAGCGGTGTCATCCGCGTGGATGATGTGGACGCCGCCGAATCCGCGCCTAATGCCGCCAGCTACACCCTGACCGGACTTGATGGCATGGTGGAAGTCATCACGGCGGGCGCGGGGCGGGAGTCCGGGCGGTTGGTCATCGTCATTACGGGGTTGGAATTGATGGGGGCGGATGGCGTCAATAGTGTGCGCGTGCGGCTGGGGGCGGCCAACATCACAGCGACCGCCTACGCTTATATGGTGCGTGTGGGCAATACCCGGCTAGACCCTATCATCGTGCATGTGGACGATGACGGCGACATCCTGCAACGGTGCGACGATGCCGGGAGGCGTGATTGTGCGGCAATCCCCACATTTGCAGGCGCAGGTGTCCAACGTGGGGAAGCATCCGCCCTGCCGGACGTGCGCGGCGGCGCGTTGGACGCGGGATTATCGCTCATGCCGCAGAGCGTCGCATGGCAGACCGTCCGCATGGGTTCCAGCAATCCCAACGCACGCGGCGCGTATGCGCTCGTCATCATCACGGAGTTTTTGCCAGTATTGGCGGACTAAGGTCAGTTTGACTCAATAGACAGGCGCTAACTTTGCGCGGTAGGACGGGCTTTAATCACATCGCGGATGCGCTCCAGGCCACGCCGCCAGAAGCCGTAATCAGTGTTGCTATCCAGATGATTCTCTATGGCACGCACCAAAAGCGAGCCGATAAACGTCAGCGTAAGGTAGATGAAGGCGACTGTCAGATAAGTTTCTACCACACGGAAGTTAGAGCCAGATTGTGTTTTGGCAATCTGCGTGACATCGCGCACGGCCAGGATGGTGACCAGTGACGAATCTTTAATCATGGCGATGAAGTCGTTCCCAAGCGGCGGCACCATCCGGCGGACGGCTTGCGGCAACACAATAAAGCGCATCACCAGCCCGCTACCCATACCAAGCGATTTAGCCGCTTCAATCTGGCCTTTGTCCACCGATTGTATGCCAGCGCGGAAGACTTCGCTCAAGAACGCGCCATAGGCCAGCGCCAGCGCGATAATCGCTGTTTCCATTGATTGCCCACGAATGGTAAAGCCGGAGTCGATATTATCCTGCACAAATGAGCGTATCTCCGGCGTGATGATATACGCACCTACCAGCAACACCACAATAATTGGCAGGCCGCGCATCACTTCTACAAAAATCGTGGCGATGTTGTACACAATCAGGTGTAAAAAGCTCAACAAGCCACCGATGACGCCGTTGCCGGGCTTCGGCTGATACGAGCGAATAATGCCGATAATCGCACCGATGATCAACGCCCCACCGTATGAAAAGAAGCTGACCTTCAGCGTTACTTCGATGCCTAAGCTCAACCGTTGGAAGGTTGTCGCGTAGATGTCGTTGCTCTGGATATTGATAAAAATGAGGATGCCCGTGCCGATGATAAACACCGCCCACCACGGCACACTAAAGAGGATTGACCATAGCGTGGTCTGGTTGGGGGGCTTGCGGGCATCGCCGTCATTGGGGGGCTGGCTTTCTTCTACAGCCGGAAGCATCATACCCCGATTAGCCAATGGGTCGCGTTCAATTTGTATTGCCATAACATGAATCCTCGATAAAAAAGCAGGGACGCCCCGGCCTTTATCAGCCCGGAGCATCCCCGCAAGATAACGTAATGGGTGCAGGCGACGTGTTAGCTTTCTACGCCAGCAAACCATCGCAGGTTCAGGCGTTCCAGCGTGCCATCTGCCCGCATACTGTCAATCGCGGCATCTACCGCCGCCCGCAGTTCCGAGCCAAGCGGGAAGACCAGCCCTAATTCTTCCGGTGCGCTGATGCTTTCCCCAAGCGCGACAACAGAATCGGGGTAAGTAGCGATAAAGACCTGCGCGGCGAGGTCATCCATCACCACCGCGTCCAGTTCACCCGCAATGAGCGCCAAAATCATCGCCTGGAAGGAGTCAAAGGCGATAATGCGCGGGCTGTCTTCGCCCAACAAGTCCCCGACGGTGAAGTAATTGGTTGTGCCGGGCTGTGCGCCGACGACAAATTCACCAGCGACAAATTCCTCAATGGTGCTAAAGCGTTCTTCGCCGATTTGTACCAGCAATAACTGCTCCAGCGTGACATAACCTTGTGAGAAATCGACAATTTCCGCACGTTCTTCTGTGATCGTGATGCCGTTGGTGGACATATCAAACTCACCATTGCTGACGGCAATAATCAGACCATCCCAGGAGGTTTCCACGAATTCCGGCACGCAGTTCAGGCGGGCGCAGACTTCGGTCATGAAGTCGTAGTCCCAGCCTACCGGCACGTTATCTTCATTGTAGTAGTTAAACGGCAGATAGGCGTTTTCCACTGCGACGGTCACGGTCACGCCGTCCAGGTCGGGCAGGGCGCTCATTTCGGTGGCGTCTTCTTCCACACCAGCGAACCATTTCAGGTTAAGTTCCAACAGCGTGCCGTCTGCATCCATGCTATCCAGCGCGGCGTTGACAGGATCGACTAAATCCGAGCCAAGCGGGAAGATAAAGCCAAGTTCTTCCTGCGCGGTGATAGAATCGCCGACGATGGTCACAGCATCAGGATTTGCACCGACATACCCTTGCCCGGCGACGTTATCCATCACCACCGCGTCAATATCGCCTGCAATCAGAGCGAGTACGGCAAACGGGAAAGTATCAAACAAGATGATGCGCGGGCTATCTTCACCCAGTAAATCAATGGCGGTGAAGTAGTTGGTTGTACCTTGTTGCACACCCAGCGTCAAATCTTCTGTGGCAACAAAGGAATCAATCGAGTCAAAACGGTCTTCGCCCACACGGGTGAGCAGAACTTGCTCCAAAGAGACATACCCACGCGAGAAGGCGACAATCTCCGCACGTTCTTCTGTGATGGTGATGCCGTCGGCGGCCATATCAAACTCGTTGTTGCTGATGGCGACAATCATGCCATCCCACGAAGTTTCGATGAATTCCGGCACGCAGTTGATACGGGCACAGATTTCTGCCAGCGCGTCGTAGTCCCAGCCGATAGGCTCGTTGGTGGCTTCATCAATAAAGTTAAACGGGGGGTAAGCGTTTTCAATGGCAACCGTAATCACACGTCCGCCTAAGTCGGGGAGGTCGGCGGCTGAGGTGTCGGATTCCATCGCACCAACAGAAAGCCCGGCGAGGACATCCACCAGATTACCGCTCTGGTCGTCTTCATCCTGCGCCCACACGGTTAGCGGCAAAGCAAGCGCCAACAATAGCAATAAAAACATTCTTGGTAAACGCATATTCTTTACTCCTTATTTAGAACACATAGTATGCCCCTATAGTCTACAATTTTAACAAAGGATAAACAAATAGTCATACATCACAACGTGGTTATAATGCGATTCGTATGAAATAGACTATCCAGATACCCAGCAAGCCTATCGGCCAGAAACATAAATCCTGCCTGTATGACGCTTTGATGAAGATTCCTGAACACAAAAACAGGTCATCTTAATTTATGATAGGTTTATTGCATTGTCATTATTCTTTATTTACGTGCGGCAATTATTCGCCTAATTACAACTGAGGCGTATTCGCAGTGGAAAGGACAGAAAAATTACATGATACCCTTTTTAAATCTGGGGTTACTTCATAACCAACTGGCCGATGAAATCAACGTGGCTGTTCAGCGTGCCGTTGGCAGTGGTTGGTATATTCTAGGGCCGGAAGTCGAAGCCTTTGAAGCGGAATTCGCCGCCTATCACGGCGCGGCACACGCTATCGGCGTGGCTAACGGCACGGACGCCATCGAGCTTGCACTTTTAGCGGCAGGCATTGGCACGGGGGATGAAGTCATCACAGTGGCGCATACCGCGATGCCTACCGTAACCGCCATTGAAGCCACAGGCGCGAAACCCGTCTTTGCGGATATTGACCCGGCAACCTTCACCATCGACCCCAAAGCGGTCGAAGCCGCTATCACGCCGCGCACAAAAGCCATCATCCCGGTGCATCTGTACGGCCAACCTGCGGACTTAAAACCGTTGGTTGCTATCGCAGAAGCCCATCACTTGTTCCTGCTGGAAGATTGCGCGCAGGGGCACGGTGGGCGCTATAATGGGCAGATTGTCGGCACATTCGGCCATGCGGCGTCTTTTAGTTTTTATCCTACCAAGAACTTAGGCGCATACGGTGACGGCGGCGCGATCATCACCAATGACAGCGCATTAGCGGAGCGGCTTAAACGACTGCGCTTTTATGGGCAAAGCTCGCGCTATACGTATGTGGAGCGCGGCACGAACAGCCGACTGGATGAGCTACAGGCCGCTATCTTGCGCGTTAAACTAAAGTATCTGGACGCGCACAACCAGCAACGGCGCGATTTAGCCGCCATTTATAACGCCCAGCTAAGCGGCGTGACTATCCCTTATGTATTGCCCAATGTCGCGCATGTCTATCATTTATATGTTGTGCGTCATCCGGCGCGGGATGCGCTGATGGAAGATTTGAAAGCACGCGGAGTCGGCACATTGATTCATTATCCAGTGCCCATCCATCGCCAGCAATCACATCTGGATTTAGGGTATGCAGAAGGTAGCCTGCCGCATACGGAGCAAGCCGCCCGCGAGATTGTGTCTCTCCCCCTTTATATTGGCCTTACGCCCGCACAGGCGCAAGCCGTGGCCGAAGCAGTCAAGGTGTGTGCATCATGAACGAAATGAACGAGCATTTTAAGGGCAAGCGCGTATTAATCACGGGGGGCATGGGCTTCATCGGTAGCAATCTGGCTTTGGCGCTGGTGCAAGCAGGCGCGGAAGTCACCCTCACGGATGCGATGATTCCCGGTTACGGTGGCAATCTGTACAATATCGCCCCCATCCGTGACCGTGTGACGGTGAACTATTGCGACATCCGCGATGTGCATGTGATGAACTATCTGGTGCGGGATAAAGACTATATCTTCCATCTGGCCGGGCAAGTAGACCACATCCTCAGCCTGACCGACCCTTTCCCTGATATTGACATCAACATCAAAGGCACGGCGGTACTTATGGAAGCGTGCAAGCAATTTAACCCCACTGTACGGGTTATCCATGCTGGCACACGCGGGCAGTACGGCGCGGCGGTGTCTCTGCCAGTGGATGAGCAAGCACCGACGAACCCCAAAGGCATTTACGAAATTTCCCGGCTGACGGCAGAGAAAATTATGCAGGTGTACAACGATGTACACAGCGTACATACTGTGCTTTTGCGCCTGACCAACGTTTACGGCCCGCGTGCCCAGATGCAACATCCGCGTTATGGCGTGGTGAACTGGTTCGTGCGGCTGGCGGTTGACGACGAGACGATAAAAGTGTTTGGGGATGGCAAAATTCTACGCGATTTCCTGTACATTGATGATTGCATCAATGCGATGCTGATGTGTGCCATCACGGATGCGGCGGGCGGGGAAATCTTCAATGTTGGCATCGACCAACCCACGAATTTTATAGAATTGGTGGAAACGCTCATTAATGTAGCAGGCACAGGCCGTTGGGAATTCGCGCCCTTCAGCGCGGAGCGCAAAGCGCAGGAACCCGGCGATTTCTACTCCGATATTTCAAAAATTCGTCGGCTCGTCGGCTGGGAGCCAGAGGTTAATCTGGCCGATGGCCTGCGCCAGACCGTTGAATTTTATCGCGCTCATAAGCAGGAATACTGGT
>DAIMZF010000017.1:33796-43689 GCA_036734085.1 Aggregatilineales bacterium | reverse complement strand
TACCGTTTCATCGGCTTCAAACAGACTATCGTCCACAATGGTGAATCCGCTTGCAATGGAGACAGGCGTATTATGCAGTGTGCCTGCCGGAATCGTGATTGTCCCCGTCAGGTTGTAGTCAGCGGCGGTGGCTGTGCCGCCCGTCACGCTGACCGTCACCGTCGCGGCGGCTCCGGTGGGCAGACCGTCGCTGGTGGTCACACGCAGAACATCCCCGATGCCCGTGGCTTCTGGGGCGGCACTCGTCGCGGCGTCGAATTGTAGGGTGATTTCTTGTTGCTGTCCGCCAGCTTCATACGCCCCTACATCACAATCCAAACCAACAGGACGGGCTACGCCGCGCTGGTCGGAGACTGTGCATCGGGCGGTTTCTGCGCTATCTATGGCAACGCTTCCGGCATTAAGCGGCACAACACCATTAGCAAATGCACCCAAATTCAACTGAGCAGGCGTATTCACGGTTGCCTGTCCACAGGTGCCATCTGTAGAACGGTTGAAGCTATTAGCCGTAATCGTCCCAGTCGAGTTATAACATTGACCGGATGCACCGCTAAGGAGTGTGTTATATAAGGTAATGGGCGTATTTGTTCCTGTGCGATAGATGGCGTTGCCCTCAAACACAGCGATATTGTCGACAAATGTAGTATGGGTAGTAATTAATGTGCTGTTGCCCGGAATGGCGATAGCGCCACCGTTATCGGCGGTGTTGTTATAAAACGTGCTATCAGTGATTATTGTGGTGGGCGAACTAAATAGTCGGATTGCCCCACCCAAACCACCTACCACATTTGTCCTGTTATTGTTGAAGACGCTACGCGCAATACTGGCTGTGGAAGTTCCTCCAACATGAAAAATCGCGCCGCCATTGGTAGCATTGTTATTGGTAAAATTCGTGTCGTTGATGTTTAAAGTGCCAAAATTATAAATCGCGCCGCCGCCACTATTGGTGGAAGCATTATTCATCAAAATACTATTATTGATATTCAACGTTCCACGATTGTCAACCGCACCACCTTCATCATCAACAACGCGCCCATTCGTGAGTGTCAGGTCATTCAATGTGAGATTTGCGCCAGTATTAACCCTGAAAAAGCGCGTGGCATTATTGCCATCAAATACAATATTTCCAGCGCCCTCGATGACGATATTCCCTGTAATAACAAGTTGATTCGTAAATATAATCGTTCCAGAGCAAGTAAATGTGATTATTCCACCACCACTGTTTGCGGTTGTGATGGCGGTACTCAGTGAGGAAAAGTTACATGTTTCAACAACAGCATCAGCAGATGATATGGTGCGGCTAGGGATGAGTAGCAAAAAGATTAAAACAGAGGGGAGTAAGTAATCAAAGGTCTTTAGAAATTTCGCTAAATAATTCAATGTGGCCTCTATGTGAACAAATTGTATTTACAATGTTTGCGATATTATAAACTTGTTCACGGGTATTTATCAACTTAAGAGCGTAATAAATTATATTTTCTAAGAATATATCGCTTGTGGTCATCAGCGCCATAAATTAACAAACTGACATTGGATGTGCCTCTAACTTGCCTGCTATAAAAACAAGTTAATTCATGATTGGCATAACTTAAAAACCTTTGTCGTGTGTGGTCAAAACCTCCACCCCATCAGCAGTGACCATTACGGCATCTTCTAAGCGGACTCCTGTGTGGTCAGTTAGATACGTTCCTGGCTCAAGCATAATCACCATACCTGGTTGTAATACAACGTCGCTATACGGTACGATGCGCGGTTCTTCGTGCGGGGAAACCCCTACCCCATGCCCGGTATGATGTGGATACACCGGATAGCCTGCTTGTCGTACAAAATTACGGACTTTCTCATCAACTTCATGGGCAACTGCACCCGGACGTATCAGTGAGATTGCATAGTCCAGGGCATCCTGTGCCATGCGGTGCATAGCGGCCTGTTCGTTGGTAGGTGCTTGTGGATAGTATGTGCCGCAACTATCGCTCCAGTAACCTGCATCACAGGTACTCAGGTCAACAATCAGCGCGGTATCTGGCTTGATGACATAATCCAACGGCCAACCACCAATATTATTACCTTCTCCTGGCCGATACGACACAATACAATCATTCCCCAATGGCACACGATAACCTGTTTCACGCTCGATAGCACTATGGACGGCTGTCCAAACATCAATTTCACGCTGTCCAGTTTTGGTAGCATACCGGGCGGCAATGTGGCCGATGTCCGTCAATGCAAAGTTACGGCGCAACTTAGCGATTTCCTCCGCCGTTTTGATCATCCGCAAGGGAACAAGCCACTGATCAATCGGCATGAATTCTGCCCCCATCAGCACGGAATTAATCGCTTGATAAAGTGCTATCGGGAACGATTGCGCTTCAATACCAATTTTGCCACTCTTGCTGGATTTTTGTACAACTGAAGTCAGCACATTCATAAGGTTAGCGGCTGAATTAATCGGCTGTTGGATGGTATACCCCTCATAGGTCAACACATCACCATCTAGCTGATTAGAGAAATCTCCTGCATGACTTGCCAACCAATCCAGCACAATCAGCGTAAAATGTCCATCTTCGTACCATACTAGCGGCGGGCCACCTGCGAATTGATGGTTGCCTAGTTGAATGGGTGCGGCAAAGCCCGTCAACCATGTAATGCTTTCCGGTTGAGAAAACAAAGCGCGGTCAATGCCTGCGGATTGCAAACGCTCAATCGTCCTGGATCGTTGTTCGTTGTGCATATCTACGCCTTTCTATGTCATTTTCAAGGATATAGTTTTTATCAAGTAAGCCATGCAAAGGGTCATAATACGCGATTAGGGGTGTGTTGAGTACCGCGTAAATCTTAATTTCTTTGTACAAGTTGCGGATGAAGCATGTGTGGGTGGCATATATTAATAAAGCGCGAGAGTCAGCATTCTCTCGCGCTTCAGATGAAAATTATCACTTAGCTGTTCATAATTTGCTGATAGAACTGCTCTGTTTCCGGGCTAACCGATTTCTTCTCCGTCTTGAGCATAGTTGTTAGATTTTTATACTGTGCGGCAATCTCACTACGGCGATTGAGTTGGTGATAAAGTGTCATGATGCTACGATGAATGTCTTCACGGTAGCTATCAGCTTCAACGGCTTTTTTCAACAGCGACAGCGACAATTCCAGGCGGTTACGCGCCTGCCAGACTTGCGCCATGCCGGTTAACGCTTCAATATAGCCATCACGGAACTCATTCCTGCGCTCAGTAATCCATAAATCGTTATGGCCTTGCAAAAACGCCCCACGATATAACTCGGAAACACGGAGCCAATCTGTCATCTTAGTTTCTTCATCATTGACGCGACGAGAGCGCATGAGGGCGTCTACATATTCGAGCGCGTCATAATAGACGGGTAAATCCGGGTTCACCTGATAGTAGCCGTCATCATGTACGAGTACATCAGCCTCCAGTGCCTTGTGCAGGCGACGCTTGGTTACGTGGAAGACATTCACCGCCTGGTCAGCATCAAGCTCCGGCCAAAAGGCTTCGCAAATCTCAGAACGAGTGACAAGTGGACGGTCTAGCGCGAAGAAGAACAATAGGCGAGGCAAATGGCCTTCCCATGTGTCAATAAATACCCCGTCAACCATCACGAAGCCCGGCCCGATGGTGTATACTTGTAGCGTGCCATCATCGTTGCGGTCACGATTTGGCATCCCATAAAATTGTTGTGTAATAACGTAATCATCTTTGATGAGACTCGCCCGACGTTGTGCCAACAGAGCGAGCCAGGGTAAGCGCGGCAGTGTACGACTGTTGATAACCAATCGGCCATTGGCAGGAAAGCTATTCGATAGACGTTCCACAAAATGCTGAACTTCGTCGGCACGGTCGCTGAGGTCATACTCGTCAAGGATAAGCAGGAAAGAATTGTTACTTAGTTCGCTCACGTCTTGAACAAAGGCTTGCAATACAGTATCAAAGTGGCTGTTAGGGTTTTCCAGGATGTGACGGGGCAAGATGTTGGTATGACGCCCAAATGTAACGTGTTGGATGGCGAGAGCAGACGAAATACTGTTGATGAATGACTGCAAATCAACATCATCCGGGCCAATGGCATAGTAAAAAGTATCAAATTCCGTGCTATTCATCAGCTTAGCAACCAGCATAGAGCGTAGGCGGCTTTCGGGATGAAGCAAAATGAGGCGAGATTCTTGTACTTCTGTCATAAATGTGTCATAAGACTTCTGTAGTAAGTTATGCAGTTTCATCACAGATTCTCTTGGCTAGGTTTGCTTTGTCTGATGAGAAGATTATATCAGTAATCTGTGTTAGATGCTAATGATTTATTATGAGCGTTATTCTATTTTTTGTTGTTTTCTCATTAATTTAAAATGGTGGTCGCCATGACAAAAACAAGCACAAAGCCGGGACGCCCCTTTGGTGTGATATTAGCCATTCTACTCTCTGTCCTGTTCTTTTCGGTTATTCCCGGCCTGACTGTACTCTCGCGTATCATGATTGAAGAACACATCACACGCGAGCAGGTTATTACCCTGCAAGATGGATCGCAAGTAACAGTCACAAGTGGCATTGATGAGGACAGCGCGCTTGGTCAAACGCGCTTACAAATTCAGTTAGCCATAAGCATAGGGTTTATCGTGGTTGCCATCTTTGCGTGGCGCGGGCGGCCTGCGTGGATGCGTTATTTGTTCATGTTAACTGTACTCGGCATCGCTGGCATCTTACTATTCCAAAGTTTTACGCTATTCCGAGAGAATAACCTCACCGGTGGCACGGGGGAAGCCTTCTTCCAATTCTTGCAAAACACAAACATCCTTTTTCTTATTTTAGTCCCCGTTTATGTGGTGTGGTATCTCAACCGTGCCCCGGCACGGGCCTTTTACCGGGGCTATTACCTGCAAGAAGAGATTGACAACCTAGAAGAAGCGCAACAAGCGCCGGATTAACTGCCTTCCATCTCCAAGCGGATGAGTTCTCTACGAAGTGTTTTGCCGACTGTTGTCTTGGGCAGTTCATCAATAAAGGCGAAGCGGCGCGGAACTTCATACTTGGCTAAAAAGCCTTCGCAATGTTTGATGAGTTCCGCTTCTGTAAGTGTCATACCCGGCTTGACAACCACCCACGCCTTAAGCGCTTCTTGCCCTTCTTTTTCTGGATGAGGCACAGAGGCCACACCCACTTCTAAAATCGCCGGGTGTTCTTTAAGCACTTTTTCAATATTTGCTGGATAAACGTTAAAGCCGCCAATGAGTGCCATATCTTTTTTACGGTCTACAATGTAGAAGTAGCCTTCTTCATCCATGCGGGCGATGTCCCCCGTGAACAACCATGTTTTGCCGTCAATCTCGCGCAGAGTATTGGCTGTCTCTGTCGGCAGATTATGATAGCCGCGCATCAGGTTTGGCGCGTGGATAATTAACTCGCCAACTTCCCCTACCCCTACCGGTGTCAAGCCATCATCCAAGCTGACAATACGCGCATCTGTATCTGGTAGCGGAATACCGATTGAATTTATCTTCATCTTATTCATCGGGTTAGAATGCGTAGCGACAGGCGTCTCGCTCATCCCGAAGCCTTCCGCGATGGCTCCGCCAGCCAGCGACTCATAATCTCGTTTGGTCGCAGGTGGCAACGGTGCAGAACCACTGGAATTAAAAATGATAGACTTCAAGCTCACTTCTCCAGACTGCACACGGGGGTGATTGTTGACCGCGTTAAAGAGCGCCGGAACGCCTAAAAAAGCATTCGGCTGGAAGTGATCAATCACATCTATAACCTCATCAATATCACGCGGATTAGGAATTAGCACGATGCGTCCACCCGCCACCACCGCCTGACACAACAAGGCGACCAAACCATAGGCATGAAACATCGGGATTGCGCCTAAAAAGACTAAATCCTGTGGCTGAATGAGAAAGTTTCCAGTCATCATGCCCGTCCACGTTTGCAATTGATACGTGTTTGCAGTCAGCGCACGATGGGCGGACATTGCCCCTTTGGAGACTCCCGTCGTGCCACCTGTATACTGGAATATTGCTAAATCATCCGGTAGGACGTTAACATTGGATTTTTGCCCGGCATACTGTGTCAGTAAATCCTGTAAGGCAAAATCGCCCGGTTGGACTTCAACGCGATGGCCTTCTTTTTTTTCTTTAGCGACAGTAAATAAAAACTTTGCCAGCCCAGGCATGTACTCTTTGATGTTGGCTACAATCAGATGTTTGACTTTCGTCTGCGGTTGAATTTGCTTGAGCATGTCATAAAACAAACTGAGGACAATCACAAATTCCGCATCACAATCGTTGATTTGATAAGCCATCTTAGACGGGGGATATGTGGGGTTCGTCGCCGCCACAACGCCGCCCGCCTTTAGTACCGCATAAAAGCCGATAGCAAAAGCTGTGCAATTCGGCATGACAATCGCCACACGCGCACCTTTTTTCAGACCTTTGTCGATAAGTGCCGCCGCTAGTGCATTGCTATAGTCTTCCAGTTCTTTGTAGGTGATATAAGCATTTTTGCGGCCAAACAAGGGTAATTTAGCCGTTGTGACTAACACCGGGCGTTGCGGGTACTCTAATGCCGTCTTAGTGAGCAAGTCAAAAAGGGGATGCTCCGGGTAAGGGGCCATAGAAGC
Organism: Aggregatilineales bacterium; assembly: GCA_036734085.1. Lineage (GTDB taxonomy): Bacteria > Chloroflexota > Anaerolineae > Aggregatilineales > Phototrophicaceae > J038. The sequence goes on along the minus strand of DAIMZF010000017.1, from coordinate 37,063 downwards.
AGGTACGTGTTCGTCGTAATGTTTTGTCCATAGCCGCGAATCGTAAATGGCTTTGGCGTCTTCTTCAACGCCGGGCGAGGATGAGTCGTAAGTGGTCATTTGTTTTCTCCAAAAAAATACTATTGGGGTGTTGCGTGCGGGGGGATTAACTCCCCCCGCACAAAGTAATTTATTTTATGATGGTTCAGTTTCCATGCGGATAAGCTCACGACGGAGCGTTTTACCGACAGCAGTTTTAGGTAATTCATCAATGAAGCTAATGCGGCGAGGAACAGCATAGGGTGCAAGACGGCTTTCGCAATGCTTGATGATGTCATCCGCAGTCGCTGTCTGGTCAGGTTTAAGCACAACCCACGCCTTGAGGCTCTCCTGCCCTTCTTTTTCAGGATGTGGAACAGCCGCGACACCCACTTCAAGCACAGCCGGGAAATCTTTAATTGCGTCTTCGACTTCAGCCGGATAGACGTTAAAGCCACCGATGAGTGCCATATCCTTTTTGCGGTCTACAATATAGAAGTAGCCATCTTCATCCATACGGGCGATGTCTCCCGTGAACAACCACATTTTGCCGTCCATCTCGCGCAGAGTGTTGGCTGTTTCTGTCGGCATCCCGTGATACCCCTTCATCACATTCGGTCCAGCCATGATTAGCTCACCCGGCTCACCAACCGGGACTTCCACTGTGCTATCTTCCAGGCTGACAATGCGACAGTCAATATCTGGCAATGGCAGGCCAATAGAACCAGGGCGGTTCTCGCCATGTACGGGGTTTACGTGGGTGGCGGTTGGTGCTTCACTCATACCGAAGCCTTCCAGCAGTGATGCGCCACTTAAACGTTCAAATTCGCGCTTGGTGGCACTAGGCAACGGGGCGGAACCACTCACGCAGAGGCGAATTGACTTAAGGTTAATCTCCCCTGCCTGCACTTTCGGGTGATTGTTGATGGCGTTATAAAGTGCCGGAACACCGTGAAACAGTGTTGGCTTGTAGGTATGGATTACGTCCACGACTTCATCAATGTCGCGGGCATTGGGCACCAATATAATCTTGCAACCCATATGAACCCCAACGCTTAATACAGCGACCATGCCGAAGACATGGAACATCGGGATAGCGCCAAGCATCACTTCGTCTTCTCCCGGCAAGCCTTCTACACGGAGAAACGCTTCTTGTTGTAGAACATTAGCAACAAGCCCGCGATGGGTAGACATAGCCGCTTTGGAAACGCCGGTTGTCCCGCCTGTATACTGGAACAAAGACAACGATTCAGGGCTAACATCTACTTTAGCCTTTTGACCGTCATATTTCTTCAGTAAATCCTGAAGCCAATAGTCACCAGATTTAAGGGCTTCGACGCGGTGGCCTTCTTTCTTCTCCTTAGCCACAGTGAATAGAAACTTGGCTAAGCCCGGAAGATATTCTTTGATGTTCGCCGCGATGATGTGCTTGACCTTCGTCTTAGGTTGAACGCTCTTTACAAGGTCATAAAACAACGTCAGGCTGAGTACAATTTCGGCATCGCAATCGTTAATTTGATACGCCATTTTATCTGCCGGGTAAGTGGGGTTAGTGGCGGCGACCACACCACCTGCCTTGAGGATAGCGTAAAAGCCAATGACAAAGGCGACACAATTCGGCATTACAATGGCGACACGGTCACCGGGTTTTAGCCCTAACTCAATCATGGCGACAGCCAAAGCATCCGAAAGTCGGTCTAGTTCCGCATAGCTGACGGATTTATCCTGCCTGCCGACAACCGGCAGGTTTGCACTGGTGACGAGTGCGATATTGTTAGGTAGGCGGCGGGCAGTCTCTGTTAAAAATTGGGGCAAAATCGCTTTTTCGGGATAGTCTATCGTCCCAGCAATGCCCTTATCATACTTTTTTATCCATGGGCGGTCTGCATAAGTAACCATCGTATTAATTTTCTCCGATTATTTTTGGGACATTGTTAACTTGTTTTATCACAAATTATAACGTCCTACGCTTTGAGGGTCAATTTTAGCAAGTTCTCGTGCTAAGTTTAAAACATACTGGCAGTAATCATTATCTTTGATGTCCTGGATTTCAACCTCATCAGGCGTGATATACCCCATGCGAAGTGCAATTTCTTCCAGACAGGCAATTTTTAGCCCCTGTCGCTCCTGCACAGCCTGGACGAACGTAGAAGCTTGCAGAAGTGTCTCGTGTGTGCCTGCATCCAACCACGCGATGCCACGCCCGAATTGCTCCACATGCAGTGTACCAGTTTGCAGATACTGGTTATTCACATCGGTGATTTCTAACTCTCCACGCGGGGACGGCGTGAGATTCTTCGCAATTTCCACAACCTGATTATCGTAAAAATACAGGCCAGTCACAGCAAAATTAGAACGGGGATTATCCGGTTTTTCCTCTATGCCGAGTGCCTTGCCAGTATCATCAAATTCTACCACACCGTAGCGTTCCGGGTCTTTTACCTGATAAGCAAAGACTGTCGCGCCGCTTTTTAGTTGTGCGGCTTTATGAAGTTGCTGGGAAATACCAAAGCCATAGAAGATGTTATCACCCAACATCAAGCACACATTGTCATCACCGATGAAGTCTTCACCCAAGATGAAAGATTCTGCGATACCACGCGGTGCATCCTGCTCTTTATACTGGATTTTAAGCCCCCATTGGCGCCCATCTTTTAACAATCGTTGAAAGTCCGGGAGCGCAGTAGGCGTGCTAATCAGCAAAATGTCACGAATTCCGGCCAACATCAGCATCGATAACGAATAATAAATCATCGGTTTATCGTAAACAGGGAGTAGTTGCTTGCTTGTTACCTGGGTTAACGGATATAAGCGTGTGCCAAACCCACCAGCCAGAATAATACCCTTCATCAGCACTTCCTTTGCAGATAATTTATCGGCTAACAGGCATTGTCATAGCACAAAGGCAGTAATTCAAGCGTTAGTTAGACGGCGTTGAGCAAAAGTAGGTTTAAAACTCACTTGCGGATTCTTTCACCAACACGTTACAATGAAGAGGTATTGTGAACCTGGTAGGAGATGGTTTGTTATGTCATCACTTTTTGTACGTCGCGTCATTGTTTGGGTACTTTCTACTGCTATTGCAGTGCTATTAAGCCTGCTGGTGATGTGGTTCGTACTCCCGGCATTAAGCCCTAACCCGGACGAGCGTGCTGTCGGCATCATGGAATATGGTATCCAATACTTCCTTTGGACAGCTGGCCCGCTTGCCCTGTTATTCGTAACAGTGTTTGACCATTTTTTTGAGAC
>DAIMZF010000017.1:0-33696 GCA_036734085.1 Aggregatilineales bacterium | reverse complement strand
GTTTTGCTGGTCGAGGGGTGTGGTGATGATAAAAAATGTGCCGATGTAGCCAAATTCCTGCAAAACCGGAAACACGTTTTCATAATGGTCGGTATAGCCATCATCAAACGTGAGGACGATGGGCTTGGGAGGTAGCGACTGGCCGATTATCAGTGCATGGTAGATATCATCCAGCGTAACCGTTTGATAGCCGCGTGATTGTAAAAAAGCCAGATGTTGCCGGAAAAACACAGTTGATAAGGTTAGTTCTGTACGAATTTCGTCAGCATCTTCCGGTAAATCACCGACATAGTGATACATTAAAATCGGCACGTTAATTCGGCGCAGTGTGCCATCTGGCATCATGGGAGTGTGCTCTGATTGAGCCGATGCCGTGAGGGTGATTAATAAGAGCAGCAAAATTAGCAGACGTTTTACCATTGTAAACTAACCTCACATCAAACGGTCGGACATCGCATTGACCGCAAACACTATCGAGGTGATTGCCAGGCCGGGAAAGACAGAAACCCATGGCGCTTCGTCAAAAACCGCCCGTCCTTCGGCTAGCATTACGCCCCAATCCGGCACACCAAGCTCACCCAAACCGAGAAAGGTCAACGCCGCACTGTTAAGGATGCTATAGCCAAATACAACCCCTGTATAGACTAAAATCGTCGGCCAGATGTTAGGGACAATGTAACGGCGGATAATGTGAAAGTTCGTCGCACCAATCGCATGTGCGCTTTCGATGTAAGGTGCATCGCGCACGCTCACTGTAGCACCCCGTATAATTTGCGCGACATAGGCAATTTGCGAAAGACCAATAGCAAGTGTAATTTGCATCGTGCCACGCCCTAACAGGGTTAAAAGCACAATCGCAGTGATTAAGCCGGGCAACGCTAGTATCGAACTCATACATATGGTCAAATAAGTGTTTAATTGACGAGGCACAAGTCCCCATAAGATACCCAGACATACCCCACAGCTTATCGCAAGCGCCGAAGCAAGCGCGGCAACAAAAAGCGTGTGTCGCCCACCATATAATAATCGACTGGCAACGTCCCGACCTAAAGCATCTGTGCCAAGTAGGTGATTTAAACCAGGGGGTTGCAGGGCAGGCTGATAACTACGCATGGGGTCATGAGGGGCAATCTGAGGTGCTAATGTTACAAATCCTATCATCAGAAAAAAGACAACATACGGCCAAGAATAACGATTCATGCTGAAATACGCGGGTCTATAATACGGGCGATCCATTCTGCTAAAAAGTTAGCAGAGAGATAAAACACTGCGGAAAACACGATAATCCCTTGCACAACAGGATAATCACGATTGATTGCGCTCGTCAATAAAAGTTGACCAATACCGGCGCGGACGAATAAACTCTCTGTGATGACTGTGCCGCTAAGCAAAAAACCAGCTTGCAATGCAATAACAGAAGTCACCGGTGCAAGCCCTACACGTATGATATGCCGCCACATAATCAGATATTCCGGCAAGCCTTTGGCACGGGCGGTATATACAAACGGTGCATCCTGGATGTGACGTAAGTTAGCGTAAGTAACGCGGGCAATAGGCCCCATCATATGAAAACTAAGCACAGCGACGGGTAACACCAGGCGCTCTATGCCATCCGTGCCGGAAGATGGTAGCCAGCGCAACCAGGCAGAAAATATCATAATGGCTAAAGTGCCCGTCCAATAAATGGGCACACTTAATGACAGGTTGACCATCAGTTGTGCAGTATGGCTGAAGTGCCCCTGCCATGTAGAAGCAACCCCCAAGCCTATACCAGACAATGCGGCAATCAGTAATGTTGTGAAGGCTAGTGTCGCGGTTGGATACAAACGAGGCAAAATCATCTCTACGACTGGAAGTGTGTTCGTCAAAGAATAGCCCATATCGCCCCGCATTAAGCCAGTGATGTAGCGCAGATATTGAGCAATAAGGGGCTGGTTAAGCCCCATGTCTTCCCTTATTTGTTCGACATCAGCGCGGCTAGCCCCACTAGCGGCCAACGTAGTCGTAAGTGCATCACCCGGCACAGCCCGAAGCAACAAGAAAGCGAAGGTTGCCGCTAACCAGACCACCAGAATAAAATACAGGATGCGTTCCCACATTAGCCACCTGTCGCATAGGAAACATCACGCATCAGCGGAAACCAGCCATAAGCATCATAAACAAGGCCGTCAATACCCGGCGCAATGGCATTTAGGTTAACATAGTCACGAATAGGCAGGATAAGGGCTTCTTCCATGATGAACTCCTGAATGCGGGCGTAATAAGCACGGCGCGTGTTGGCGGATGTCTCTCGCATGGCATCCAGCAAAGCGGCATCTAGCTCCGGGTTGGCATAGTTCATAAAGTTGTTGAGTCCATCGGAGAGATAAAAAGCATTCATCACATAAGGGTCATAGCCAGCATTATCGAATGCAACCAGATGATAGTCCCCAGTGGCGACACGTTCTCGCAGAGCGGCAAACCCAGCCACCTGCACTAACTGGGTTGTAATGCCGACTTCCCGCCATTGGGATTGTAGCAGTTGGGCAACATCCGGGATTAACCCCCACGGGGGTACAAGTACAGTAATCTCCAATAATTGGCCGTCACGCTCTAACAAGCCGTTTTCGTCATTATATTCAAAGCCTGCGGCCTGCAATAATGCGCGCGTTTGGTCAACATCAAACGGATACATCCCTTCGACAGTGCGACTATAATACAGCGTTGCGCGTGAAAGCGGCCCCCAAGCAACAGGGGAAAATCCACGATATACCGTATCGACTACAAAGGGGCGATTGGTGGCATGGATGAGCGCCCGCCGCACAAGTAAATCATCTGTTGGGTAATTGGTGGTGTTCATCATGAATTGCAGAGGCAAGCCTGGAACATCTGTCGGCAGGAGTTGTGCATCCGTGCCGGCGATGGTAAGCGCGAAAGATGGCAGAATCTCGCCAATCACCTGAACATCACGACTCTCCAGAGCGCGAGTGCGGGTGGGCGGGTCTGTGAAGAAGCGATACGTAATCTCGTCAATAGCGTTAGTAACTTCTTCGCTGTAGAATTCCGGCCCCCATGTGTACGCCTCGTTGCGACGGATCACTAACTCATTTCCGGGTGTATACTTGATAAAGCTGTATGGCCCTGTGCCCACCTGATGAAACTGGTAACGGCTGACAGAATATTGATCAAACGCTGTCGGGCTTGCCATCCCTAAATAGACTTGACTGAGTGAATCCAGTAAGGGTGCAAACGGGGAACTAAGCCGAATCTGGACAGTATATTCGTCCAGAATATCGTGCCCTACATACGAGCCAAGCATAAAGCGCGCGCGCTGTGAGCCTGTCTCCGGGTCTGTAATACGGTCTAGGTTCGCGGATACAGCCTGCGCGTTGAACGGTGTGCCATCATGAAACGTTACACCCTGACGCAATGTAAATGTATAGATGAGGCCGTCATCTGATATGCGCCAATCTTGCGCGAGACCGGATACAAATTCCTGTGTTTGTGGGTGACGATAAACTAATGTGTCATATACCTGGCGAAGCACAATACCAAGCTCGGCAGAGGCATGAACGTGAGGGTCAAAACCGGATGGTTCCAGCGTGAGGCCGTACACAATGGGGTTACGGGCACGGAATTCATCATTGCCAGAGCAAGCCACCAACACAAGAAAACCGACTAAAAACAGTATGAACAGATGCTTACGATACATTTTAGCCTTTCGGAGTCTCAGGTAATACATTAGGATTCTGACTTCGGCAAGTTTACCATGATTTTAGCGAACAGATACCCGTGACACGATACTCAGAAACAAAATTACTCATACCACCACGCGAAGAGGAGAGTATTTATCCTTATCGCCGTGTGTGGAGAAGTCTAACTACAGAAATTATTGCCCTATTTGGAATAACGCTGGTGCTTTATGTACTTCTGGGCATTTTAGGATTCAGTGTACCGCGTGGTTTGTGGCAAATAATAAACCTGGGTCTGGCACTACTCCCTGCATTGCTATGGGGTATGTTCTCCTGGTGGCAGGAGACCAGAGTTCCACAACCACGTCGGCAACTTTTAAGCATTGTAATCATCACAGCATTGGCAACAAACGCTGTTGCTATTCCGCTTATCAACTGGCTAAAGCCTGATGATTGGTTAGCACTGGAAGGGACGCTTGACCGGATGCTGGGCTATGCGTTCAGCATCGGCATCATACAGATAGCGATACAATATGCAGTGGTACGCTTCATCACATGGCCGGATTCCTACCGCGTTCGTAATGACGCTATTGCCTATTGCCTGAGTGCGGCGATTGGTTACATCAGCGTATGGAACGTTCATACCATCGCGGCGGCTGACATCACGCCTTATGTAGTCGCTTTGCGGGTGTTTAGTACCTCGACACTGGCATTAATGGCGGCGATGATCCTGGCCTACGGCTTTGCGGAATTACGTTACAACCCACAACTCTACTTTGTGATGCCGGTCAGCATCATCATAGCGGCAATTGTCATCGGGTTTGGCATCACCTTTCGCGCCGGGTTCGTTAGTGGGAGTTTTACCTTAGGCATCGGCGGCACACGTCAGTTATTTGGCTTGGGTTTTTCCGCCGGGCTGTTATTTGCGGGCTTAATGGGACTGTTCTTTTTGTTCAATGTGGCGGAACGCCGCAACCGTGAAGCCGATGAAGGCAGTCAGGATTAACCCTTATGGCGATGATTGAAATTTTTGGGCAGGATGAGCGAAGCCTGCGGCAATTCCGACTGGGACACATTGTTTCCGTATTTATTATTGTCATCAGTTTTTTGTACGGGTTAAATTTACGAAATAGTATTGTGTTCGCCACGCAAACATACAATAACATTCAGGTCGGCATCCGTCTGGATTATCCGCGTGAGTGGTTGATAGATAATAGCGGCGACTATGTGCTAAGAATCCGTGATATGCAACGAGTAGGATACAAGACAACTATTCAACTCAGCCTCCGTCCGGCGGGGGCTAATGTAGCCGCACGGAACATCCTCGACTCATTAAACATTTCACGGGCACTCACGCTCAGCACGTATGATGTGCAATCTATTGAGCCATATAACCTGCCTAATGGCACGCAGGGAACCGTCATGCTTTATACCTTCGTGGATACTGAAACAAACAAATTCTTGCAGACCATCCCTGTTGTTGTAACTGGCCAGGACATCTTAGTTCGGCGCGGAGAGCAAGCCCTGATTATTACGTTCAGAAGCGACGCCAACACATTTGAGCAAGACATCGCCGTTTTCAACCGAATGTTACTTAGCCTGGAGTTCTAAAAGATGGTTTTACGGTGGTTAATAACCTGCCTGATAATATGCGGCGGGTTGGTGTTCAATGTGAGCGCCCAAGAAGAAGCCGACGGCTTTGATTTAGCGCGGATTCAGCGTGCGACAGTGTTTGTCATGCAGACACGCACCGTCGGCACAAATTCGATTATTACGTGTGTGGGTTCGGGGACAATTGTCAGCAGAGATGGACTGATTTTGACCAACGCCCATAATACTGTGCCAAACCCGGATTGTCCCGGCGACCAACTCATCATCGCATTAACCATCCGTCCTGGTGAGCCGCCTATCACAACTTATTATGCAGAAGTCGCACAAGCCAACGAAGGCATCGACTTAGCAATTTTACGCATCACACAAGACCTGAACGGACGATTGATTGAGCCGGAAACACTCTCGTTACCTTTTGTAGAAATTGCAGATACAGGACAAGTTCAACTTGATGATACGATTACAGTCATCGGGTATCCTGGGTTAGGAGATGCGGATTCAATCAGGCTGATACGCGGCACAGTGACGGGTTTTGTGGCGGAGCCAAGCGGCGGAGACAGAGCGTGGATTAAAACAGATGCCACCATACCCGGCGCGATGAGTGGTGGCGGTGCCTACGATTTGGATGGGCGACTGGTTGCCGTACCCACAACCGTTCCCGTTGTACCTTCTGCCGCAGATGTAACCTGCCCTATCATTCAAGACACCAACAATGACGGCATTATCAATCGGGCTGACGCCTGTGTGCCGTTAGGAACGTTTATCAATGCCTTAAGACCAGTACGCTTTGTGCGTCCTCTGGTGCGGGGGGCTTCACTTGGCCTACAAGTAGAAAGAATCAGCGAAGGAACAGCCAGCTTACAAACTAGCGGACAACCAGAATTTTCAAACTTGTTCTTTTCACCATCTATCTCCGGCGGGATGCCCACCACTGCCGCCGCAAATTTACCGACAGGCACATCCAGTCTCTATCTGTTCTTTGATTACTTCAATATGACACCCGATACTATCTATGAGCTACGAGTCACCATCAACGACAGGCCAAGCTCAACATTTAGCCTGGCACCTGTGCGCTGGAGTGGTGGCCGTGATGGGCTATGGTACATCGGCAGTAGCGGTCAAGTGTGGCCTAACGGTATTTATGAGTTCACACTATTTATCAACGGAATTGCAAGCGACACGCTCCGTATTAACATCGGCGCTCAACCGGGAGAGCCACCGCCCACATTTACCAATATCTCGTTTGGGATTTTAGACGAGGCGAGTGGGAGTTTGTTCGGGCTTAATAACGTCCTGCCAGCAGGAGCAGTTGCCAATGCACGCTTCATCCACCGCAACATGGCAGAGGGCACGCCCTGGCAAGCCTGTTGGTACTACAAAAATGCGCCTTTAGCCTGTGAACAAAACACATGGAGCAGTGACGGCAGTGATACCCGCGCCCTCAGTATCCGCAACGCGCAGGAAGGGCTACCGCTAGAACCCGGCCCGTATCGACTTGCATTATTCATCAATGATAGACTGAGCACACTTTCGGAATTTACGATTGCTGGTGGGCAGGAAGGCGCTTTTCCGCGTGTATTTGCCAATGCGCGTTTTGTCAGCACAACAACCCAACGTGAAGTTGCCAATGCGCCACAAGCCAGCACATTTTCCACTGGCCGGGCAGAACTTTATAGTACGTTTGATTGGGAATCTTTAGAGCCGGGTACACTCTGGACGATGCGTTGGTTGATTGACGGCACGATCTTCTATGAGGAAACCGTGCCTTGGGCGAATGCGCGTGCTGGCAATGGTTACATCACCCGGATAACTGCGGCAGGCAGTCTACCGGATGGGCGCTACCGGATGGAAGTTTTGATTAACAACACCTTGCTGGCAGAAGCAGAAGCCACTATCGGCATCGGCCAATTGCCGATTGACCCGTTTTCCAGCGCGGAAGGTGTTCAGGTGAATGGATATATCATTGATGGTGAATCCGGTATAGGTATTCCGGGAATATCAGTCATTATGATTACAGATGAGTTTTCCGTCCGAGAATTTGTGTGGGATAATAACCAGGTTTACACAATCGCCACATCAGACCGTAACGGTTATTTCCAATTCGAGCGTTTGTTGGCCTATGACACGCCATATAGTGTGGTCATCAATGCGCGAGGATACCTGCCCATGTCCGCCGATGGTGTAAGTGTCACCGCAGAGACAGCCAATCCGCTAGAGATTGTGCTTCCGCTAACGCGAGATTGAGCGCCTTATGATCCAAAAAGAACGCCTTGATGTGACCGTGCATCAGCGTGGACTAACCAACAGTCGCGCCAAAGCACAAGGGATGATTATGGCTGGCGAGGTGTTGGTCAACGGTGTGATGGTAGACAAACCGGGCGTGCGCGTAAGTGATGCTGATGAAATTATGTTAAAGAGCAAACCCGCCTATGTGAGTAGAGGCGGGGACAAATTAGCAGGTGCTTTACGGGATTTCAGCTTTGACGTAACAGGGCGCATCTGCGCTGATGTGGGCGCTAGTACAGGCGGTTTTACCGATTGCTTACTGCAAAATGGGGCGGAAAAAATTTATGCCATTGATGTAGGTTATGGCTTGCTGGATTACACGTTACGGGAAGATAAGCGCGTAATTGTTATGGAGCGCACGAACGCCCGCTATGTGGAGAGATTAGAAGAAACAGTGAATCTCGTCGTGGTGGATGCGTCGTTCATCTCGCTTAAAATTTTGCTACCCACCATTAAACAATGGCTAAAGCCGCAAGCAGACCTTATCACACTGATAAAGCCGCAGTTTGAAGCAGGTAAAGGTGATGTGGGTAAAGGCGGCGTGGTGCGCTCCGGTGATATTCATGCGCGTGTCATTAACGAAGTGATTAACTTTGCGGCGATGCAAGGATTTGCGCTGGCAGGTTTAACCGTATCCCCCATCAAAGGGCCGGCAGGCAACACGGAATTCCTCGCATGGTTTGCATGGGGATATGCCCCACCCGCTATCGAAGATTTGCCAACACATATTAATCATCTGACCGGGCGCTGAACTATCGTGTATAATGACGTTATTATCGTCAGTGTTACTTTAGAATTGAGGAACTTTAGCGGAACATGGATTACAAGCATATCCGAAACTTTTGTATCATCGCCCATGTTGATCACGGTAAATCAACCCTAGCAGACCGCTTATTACAACTCACCCACACCATTGCAGATAGGGACATGCAAAACCAGTTGTTGGATAACATGGACTTAGAGCGCGAGCGTGGCGTGACGATTAAAGCTTCCGCCGTGCGGATGACCTATACCTATCAGGGTGAAGAATACCTCATCAATCTAATCGACACGCCCGGCCATGTGGATTTCACTTATGAGGTTAGTCGGGCGCTTCAAGCATGTGAGGGCGCTATTCTGGTAGTGGATGCCAGCCAAGGGATTGAAGCACAAACGCTGACGAACGTCTACCTGGCATTAGAACAAGACCTGGAAATTATCCCCGTCATCAACAAGATTGACCTACCAGCCGCCCGCCCAGACGACATCGCGCAGGAAGTCGGTGATTTGCTTGGTGTCGCACCGGAGGACATTCTCCAAATTTCTGCGAAAAGCGGAATCGGCGTTGTGGACGTGTTAGAGGCCGTTATCGAGCGTGTGCCACCGCCTCACTACGAGGCAGAAGTCCCGCTACGAGCGATGGTGTTTGACTCGCACTATGATTCCTATAAAGGTGTTATCGCGTATGTGCGGGTGTTTGATGGCGAAGTTTCTCATCGCAATGTGCTAAAGCTCATGGCAACTAGCACCCGTTTTGAGCCTATAGAAATCGGCATTTTTAATCCTGGCATGAAGCAAGTCCAATCGCTCAATGCAGGTGAAGTCGGTTATATCGCCACCGGGCTTAAAACGGTGCGTGAATGCCGCGTAGGTGACACGATTACACTCCGAGATGGGGGGGCGACATCCCCTCTGCCCGGTTATGCACCTGCTAAACCGATGGTATTTGCAGGGATTTACCCCACCGAAAACGATGCTTATCAGGAACTCAAAGACGCACTAGAGAAGCTCCAATTAAATGATGCTTCGCTGGTGTATGAGCCGGAAAGTTCACAGGCGTTGAACTTTGGCTTCCGTGTGGGCTTTTTGGGGCTTTTCCACATGGAAATCATCCAGGAACGCCTGGAACGCGAATACGACCTTGATATTCTCGTCACTGCGCCAAGTGTGAAGTATCAGGTTATCCAGCGTGGCGGGACTATGGTTGAGATTGACAGCCCGGCGCATCTGCCCGATGAAAGCACGATTGAGGACATCCTGGAACCATGGATGACGGTGCAAATCTATACACCACAGGATCACATCGGCGCAATTATGGATTTGACCATGAAGAAACGTGGCGTCTACCAGACGATGGAATATCTGGACACCACACGGGTTATCCTGCATTACGAGATGCCACTTTCGGAACTCATCGTGGATTATTACGACAGGCTCAAAAGTGCCTCGCGTGGCTACGCCAGCCTGGATTATGCGTTCAAGGAATATCGTGCTGAAGACCTGGTCAAGATGGATGTTCTGGTAAATAGTGAACCGCTTGATGCGCTTTCGCTCATCGTGCATCGTGACCACGCCTATGATAAAGGGCAAAAGCTGGTTACTAAACTTAAAGACCTCATCCCGCGCCAGATGTTTGTCATCCCGATTCAAGCCGCAGTAGGCAAGAAGATTATCTCCAGAGCAAATGTAAAGGCACTCCGTAAGGATGTTTTGTCTAAGTGTTATGGTGGTGACGTAACACGCAAGAAGAAATTGCTGGAAAAGCAGAAAAAAGGCAAGAAGCGGATGAAAATGGTGGGTAGCGTAGAAGTCCCACAAGAGGCTTTTATGTCTCTGCTAAGTCTGGACGACGATTAACCATATTACGGCTAGGGATGACCTAGCCGTTTTTTGTTATCGATTGGGCGATTTGCGGTGAGAGCAACCCATCATGGATGAGGGACTGAATCATAGTATTCAGGTTGATAACGGAAGTAACCACAACAGAATTCTGCTGTAGGGCATCCATGCTGAATAAGGTCAGGATTGTTTTTACTTCCAAACCAACACGCCGCGCTTTTTCTATCAATGGCAGAATATCGCGCTCGTCCTCCCACGTATTGAGCAACAAACAGGCTGAATGACCAACATCATACGCCCCGATAAGGTCATGCACGCCGGATGCATCCGTGCCAAGACTGTAGACTAAGGGAAGTTGCGTCCGCAGGCTGAGGGCAACACCAAACGGTAGTGACTCCGGCAGACAGAGCAAATGCTCAACATCTGGCGACAGGTAAGATGCGGCTTGCTCTGTGATGGCCTCTAAAACATCTGGGTAGGACGGCAATAATTGAGTATGCACCACGTAAGGCGCTTCGGATTTGCCAAACAAGCCAAATTGCACGAGTCCTGTATCAATCAAAAGATGATAAAGATTATCGGTCATGTGTTATCCGTTTTTGAGGCTAATAATTGAGCGCGGATGTAGCGTGCGAAATCGTCGCCGCTATCCGCATAAATCAGTTCATCACCGAAGATGCGAAAACGATGAGTCTGATTGTCTGCGATGTGGACGATTAATGCCTGTGCGTTGAACGTCCCTGCACCAACAGGTAACGACGTTACAGCGACATCCTCATCATAGACAAAAGCACTACGGTCATCACGATGGAGATAGAACGGCAAATCAGCAGAATTATCCACTGTGAGCGCGTCGCTCATAAACGCGATTTCATCGGTAATGGTCGCGTATTCTGCACCTGCAAAACGCCCATCTAACACCGTGAAATTGTCCTGTGAGATAAGGCTCAGCGTGCGTTCTAACGCAATTGCTCCTGCCGCACCGATAGCAAGGTACGCCGCAAAATCAAAGATGTAGCCACAGACAATATCTTGTGTCGCTTGAATGATGGCCTTGCCAAATGGCAAAAAGGGGTCATCGTAACGGCGAATAGGCAATGGCATCTTCATCACGACAGGTCGAATGTAAAGCAAGGAATCCGAGTTGCTAATGTGTTGAACGTGCCTGATTTTCTGCAAAAACCTAGCTGGCATGTTCCGCCTCTTTTAGTATACGCCATGCGGTAGAAAGCACCCACGACTTCCCCCACGCCCGCGCAAAGTCCGACTGACCGCCAAAGCCATACACGCGATCACGGTAGGCGGTAGGGGTATAGACAGCAATCACAGTCGCTTCTACAGAGTCCGCTCCTTCGTCAATTGACGGGTCACTAATGGCAATCATAGCGGCGGATGTTTTTTCTGCGATGCAGGCTTTTTGCGCAACAATTTTTGCAACTTCACGCAGAGATAGTTCTGCTGATAGGCCATAGGCAAGGCGTAGAGCTTGCGGATCGGCAAAAGATTGTGGGTTCTTTAACAAATCTGCCCCGCCAGATATGGCAACCAGTGGTTCAACCAATACATCACCAATCCCTGCCTGGACAACAGTCAAATGGGCATTAGAGGCTTGCAGTAGCTGGATGAGCACATCTTCCAGCGTGTCATCATCCGCACCAAATATAAATTCACCTACTCGGTCAAGAACGGCCTTTTCGGTTTGCTGGATAAGCGCGTCGGCTTCAGCTTCAGTTGGCGCTTTGGCAGTAATGCGAACGTCAATCTGCCCCATATGCGCGGCAAGGCCAATCGTAGGGTTGCCCTGCTGGAGTAAATCACGGCCAATGCGTTCATCTAAAGTGCTTTCACCAATTCCGGCAGTCTTCAGCGTGCGAGCTTTAATGATGCCAAGCGCATATTTTTGCCTCAGATAGGGCACAATGCGCTCGTTCATCAAAAATTTCATCTCTCGCGGAACACCCGGCAGGCTAATGACACATTTTCCGTTTTGCTCCACCACAAACGCTGGCGCTGTGCCAACAGGGTTTTCGATAAGCACCGCGTCATCCGGCAGATAGGCTTGTTGCTTGTTATTCTCGGTCATCTGTACACGAAAGCTCTGGAATCGCTCCGCGATTGTATCGAGTAAGTCCTGATGGAAAGTCAACCCTCTGTCGGTAGCATCAGCAACAGATTGACGAGTCATATCATCCACTGTTGGCCCTAGCCCGCCACAGGTGATGACAACATCTGCACGGCTGAGCGAGCTACGAATGGCTTCCGCAATGCGCTGTTGGTTGTCGCCAACGGAAAGCATCATGTAGACATTAATACCTAAATCTCGCATAAGACGCGCAATAAAGACCGAATTCGTGTCTGTCAATTCACCGAGTAAAATTTCCGTACCAATGCTGATAATTTCCGCGCTGATGTCATTTGTCATGAGTTTCAACCTATTTGATGTTTTCTTTTGGCAAAATTGTGAAAATTACATTATAATTTGCGCGAGGGAATGAGCGCATCTGCATAGCAAAATTTTTGTATATAATCAACAAAGATTTTGACGAAACCGCACATTCTAAAATAAGTATTCGGTTTAGACATGGAGGTAATCCAGTGGCTAGTGTTATTTTTGATAAAGTATATAAGCATTATGGCAATATAACTGCCGTAAAAGATTTAAATATTGATATTAAGGATAAAGAGTTCGTTGTTTTTGTCGGCCCTTCGGGATGCGGAAAATCCACCAGTTTGCGGATGTTGGCTGGTCTCGAAGAGATTAGCGAAGGCGAAGTTCGCATTGATGATCGCGTTGTGAACAATGTCGCCCCAAAAGACCGTGACATTGCTATGGTGTTCCAGAGTTACGCGCTTTACCCTCACATGACAGTTTATGATAACATGGCCTTCGGCTTAAAGCTACGCAAGACGCCGAAGCAAATTATCGACCAGCGCGTAAAAGAAGCGGCAGACAGCTTAGGGATTGGCCCGTTGTTGGATCGCCGCCCGCGTCAACTTTCCGGTGGTCAGCGCCAGCGTGTAGCGGTAGGCCGTGCTATCGTGCGTGAGCCGAAAGTCTTCCTGATGGACGAGCCGCTTTCCAATCTGGACGCTAAATTGCGTGTGGAAGCGCGTTCTTTCATCAGCAAGTTGCATCAACGTCTGGAAACAACGTTCATCTACGTCACACACGACCAGGTTGAAGCCATGACGATGGGTACACGCATCTGTGTATTGAACGCTGGTGAACTGCAACAAATTGATACGCCGTTCAATCTCTACCACAACCCACGTAACGTGTTTGTCGCTGGCTTTATCGGTAGCCCGTCGATGAACTTCTTTGACGCGCAAGTTGATAAGGCGGAAAGCGGCCTGATCGTAGATGCAGGTGTATTCTCGCTTCATGTACCCGCAGAACGTGCCGAACCTTATATGAACCATCTGGGCAAGAAGATTGTCTTTGGTATTCGCCCAGAAGACATTCACGACATTGACTATCAACCCCCAGGCATCTCCCCCGCCAACATTGAAGCCAATGTTGATGTGATTGAGCAAATGGGTAACGAGATGATTCTTTACCTCGAGCAAAGTGGTAAAAACTTTATCGCGCGTGTAGACCCGCGCACCCGTGCCCGCATCGGCGGCAACATGGGCTTTGTTATCAACATGGATAACATGCACTTGTTTGACGCTGATACAGAAGCATCGCTGGCTTACGAATGGAAGCAAAAGCAAGACCTACGCGAGCTGGTCTCTTAGGTTTTCAGCAAAAAACACACTGAATAAAAAATGCCGACCCTCTGCGTAGAAGGTCGGCATTTTGATTGGATATGATGGGAACTCAGGCGCGGGGCAATATTTTACGGAATTTGTACCCGTAAATAATCATGCCACGTTTGCCCTCTGTCGCTAATTTGCGTGTAACCATCTCCACACGATCGCCAATGTTTAACGTGTCATCGGGAGCCAGGTCAGTGATTTGTGCTGTAATGATTGCGCCTTCGTCCAGCTTAACCATTGCCAGGACATAAGGCGTTTGCTCTGTAAAAGATTCTGGCGCATCCTGTATGGTTGTATAGCTGTAAATCTCTCCCGTGCCAACAAAAGTGAATGTCTCTTTCGCTAGTTCAACGGGTTTGGGTGTGTCACTCATGGTCGAACCTCTCCGCTATGCGGCGGGGATAGCTTGCTTGTCTTGAACGTTCACCTGGGTTGCGGGTTTGTCCGCTTCGGTCTGTAGGCGGATGCGAGCCTGCAAATCAGCCTTACCATCTTCGTAACGCACACCTTCTAAACGGTAACGCTGAGAGTTCATACGCCAGTGACGTGAAATTTGCATTTCATTTACTCCTCATGATTGTTACAAAAAGAACAAACTTGACTATCAGTTTAAGACCTAAGCGCTCTCAAAACCTATCGTGAGGCGGTTTGATAGCTCTCAAAGTCTCTCAAAACATGGGTGATGGCTGTGCTCCCCATACCAGCAACAGATTGAATGAGTGCGGTATGAGCGTGGGCGATAATCTGGTTTTCACCGGCTTCACGCCGCAACTGGAGCGCGGCTTCTACCGCTTGATACACCCCTGTCGCGCCAACGGGATTACCACGACTTTTAAGGCCACCAAATGTACTAATCGGTAGCCGTCCATTCAGTGTGATCGTCTCGTCCGCGTATTGCCAACCCCGCCCACGCTCTGCAAACCCGGCGGCTTCTAAAGTAAGTGCTGTCAAGATAGTATACGCATCATGCAGTTCAAACAGGTTGACATCTTGTGGTGTGATATTGGCTTGAGACATCGCCTTCTGTGTAGAAAGTGCAACAGCATTGAGGAAGAGCATATCACCCCGATTATGAAGCGCGAATGTGTCTGTCGCCCCCGCACTACCAGTAATAATGATCGGTTTTGCCACCATATCAACCGCACGGCGTGCTGAGGTTAGTACAATCGCCGCCGCCCCATCCGCATCAGGCGCGCCGTCAAATAAGCTCACAGGGTCGGCCACCATAGGTGCTTTAGAAAATGCGCCAGGCTTGATGATATTACGATACATAGCCAATGGGTTGCGTTTACCGTTGGCATGAGCATTCACGCTAAAGCCCTCAAACGCGCTGATTTCTAGCCCATATTCATACATATAGCGGCGCATTAACAAAGCGGCTTGTGCAGGTAGTGTTGCACCATGAATCGATTCATAATCTGCATCAAGGCTGACGTTTCGTGCTTCAACCCGTGTCGCACCGATGGCATCAGTGGATTTTTCCACACCCGCGACAATCACAACATCTGCCGCGCCACTCGCCACCGCCAGATAGCCCATTCGTAGCGCCGCCCCACCGGAGGCATCAGCCGCGTCGATGCTATAGGCTTCAATGCCTTGTAACCCGGCATAATCCGCGATGAGCGCCCCAAGATGCGATTGACTGCTAAACGATGCTCCATAGGCGTTGCCAACGTATAAGGCATCAGCTTGTTTTACATCAGCATCCTTCAGCGCCCTATGAATAGCCTCAGCGCCAATTTCACGCAGGCCACTATCCCAATGTTCCCCAACAGGCGTCATTCCAACGCCAATAATGGCTACATCACGCATGGTTGTTTAGTCCTTTAACTTATCACGGAAGCGGCAATAGGTCGCGTAGTCAATCTGTGTGCGACGTTGGATGTAATCCTGTGTCGCAGGAGCCAGGCGTTGTGCATGGTTGATGCGTTCGGTCACAATGAGGTCGAATGCATCCGAACCTGCCCCACTGCCATAACTTACCATCAAGATGCGGTCACCCGGTTGGGCAACATCCAAAATTGCGGTCAGGCCAACCATGCACGAACCAGAGTACACATTCCCAATGTCGTTCACCAATAGGCCGGGTGCCATCTGTTCCGGCTTGAAGCCGAGCATCTGCCCTGCCCGTGACGGAAATTTGTAGTTAGGTTGATGAAAAACCACATGGGTATAATCTGCTGGGGTGGTTTCCATAAGCTCCATTAACTTAGAAGCAGAAGCCGTCACATGGTCGAAGTAAGCGGGTTCACCCGTAAAACGGTCACCATGTGATGGGTAAGTCTCGCCAGAACGTCGCCAAAAATCGGGGGTATCAGTTACATAGCTATAACTCCCCTGATAAATCGCGACAGATTCATCGGCGGGGCCGATGAGAAAGGCCGCCCCACCGGAAGCGGCGGTATATTCCAGGGCATCACCAGGCCGTCCCTGTGCTGTGTCCATACCGATGCTGAGTGTATAAGTATTCATGCCGCTACCCACCATGCCGATAGAAGCCTGCACAGCTTCTGTGCCGGCTTTACAGGCAAATTCCCAGTCTGCGGCCTGGATGTTCGCCGTCGTGCCGATTGCCTCTGCAACGATTGTGCTGGTCGGCTTCACCGCATAAGGATGGCTTTCACTTCCTACCCAAACTGCGCGAATAGCACGGGGGTCAATTCCAGCGCGGGCGACTGCATTTCGTGCCGCTTCAATAGACATTGTTGTTACATCTTCATCAACGCCGGCGACGGCCTTTTCTTTAATCGGCGTGCCACCCAAACCGCCCGTCCAGACGCGGGCAACTTCTGCGCCGGGCAGACGGTAACGCGGGATATAAGCGCCATAGCCCACAATGCCCACTTGTCTATCCGGGCGCATGAGTGGATTAAAACCGTTATCGGTCTTGCTCATCACGTTTAACTCCTGTTTTGTTCTTCTAAGAGTGCTTTCGCACGCTCTAAGCGAATATTACCTTCACTAATCATCATCTGTGCGATAACCGCCACTTGTTCCGGCTGTGCGCCTGCCGCAAGTGCGAGCTGACGAGCGTGCATCCGCATGTGACCGTGCTGGATGCCATCCGTTGCTAAAGCGCGGATAGCGGCAAAGTTTTGTGCTAATCCCACTGCCGCCATGACTTCCGCTAGCTCCGTTGCAGAGCGAACATCCAGAATCTTGAGTGCAAACTGCGCCATTGGATGGACACGAGTCGTGCCACCAACGATACCAACCGCAAGCGGTAGCTCAATCGAGCCATGCAGATTGCCTTCGTCGTCTTGCCACCAACGGGTAAGGCTTGTGTACTGCCCATCGCGGGACGCATAAGCATGGGCACCGGCCTCCACCGCCCGCCAGTCGTTGCCCGTTGCCAGGATAACTGCATCAATGCCGTTCATCACCCCTTTGTTATGGGTGGCGGCACGATAGGGGTCAACTTCCGCGAAGATGCCAGCCTCTACAATCGCCCGGGCGACTTCCACGCCCGATAGTTCCCCACGCCCTAATTCAGTGGCTGGAACCATCCCTTGAGCGCGTGCTTTACGTTGGTCAGTGAGGTTACTCAGAATCCGCAGGTTGACGCGCCCACCCGTGAGTGCTTCAATCTTTGGGGCGATGTGTTCAACGGCTGTGTTAATCGCATTCGCCCCCATCGCATCACGGGTATCCATCAGCAAATGCACCACCAACATCGCGCCGATGGGCGTCTGCGAGAAGATACGTGTTTGGATGTCTTGTGCGCCGCCGCCACGCTGAACAATACTACCGCCCTGTGCGTCCACCATCGCCAGCAATTCCACTTTATTTGCCTCAATCGCCTGCTGTGCGGCGTAGGTGTCGGGCACGTCTAAAACCTGAATTTGACCAATCATCACAGGCGCGTCGCTGGATGCCGTAAAGCCGCCGCCTTCACGGAAGAGCTTCGCGGCGTTGCTACATGCGGCAACAACAGAGGGTTCTTCAATTACCATTGGGATTAGATAGTCACGATTATTGATTAAGAAGTTGGTCGCAATACCGAAGGGTAAATTATAGCGCCCGATAACGTTTTCAATCATCGTGGCGGCTTGTTGTGATGTCAGGCCACCCCCGTCGGGCATATCGGGTGCATCTGCGCCTAACCATTGCTGTATATAATGTTGGCGTTCTTCAAGCGAAAGCCGGAAGAAACCTGATATTCGTGAAGTTTTTCTCATGTCTGTCATGTGACCAGATTATCATTGATACGCTTGCAAAAGCTATCATGAGGGATTTTGAGAGTCTGATTTAATCGTTTTTAACGCCCTACTCTATCGGCTCACATCTTTTACACACCGGGTTTTGTGAAAATCATCATGAATATAAAAGGCTAGAAGCTCACACAATGTCACTTGATACATTCAATGCTTTTGCAGGTGAAGAACACCAACCGTTTACACTAAAGGGTGGCAGTAATGCGGCTCTGTTGGTGCATGGTTTTCCCGGTAGCCCAGCAGAGATGCAACCACTAGCGGCGTTACTCAACCAACGAGGCTGGACAACACGCGCTATTCTGTTGCCCGGCTTTGGTGCAGAATTTGAGCATATCGTGCATAAGACCAAAGAAGATTGGAAACAGGCTATTTTAACAGAATTGCGCGACTTGCAACGTCATCATCAGCATGTCGTGTTAATTGGCAATTCCATGGGGGGTGCGCTCTCGATTGAGATAAGCGGAGAATCTACATCACCGCCGGACGCACTTATCTTGTTTGCCCCTTTCTGGAAAGTAAGCCATCTGGCATGGAATGCATTGCCTTTGATACAAATTCTGTTCCCTCAACCTAGATTATTTAAGTATCTTAATCTCGATTTTAACAACCCAGAAGTGCGTAAAGGGATTCTAAATTTTATGCCCGGCGCGGATTTAGATAATCCGCAGGTACAGCAAGCTATTCGGGATTTTCGTGTGCCGGTGAAGATGTTCGCGCAGATACACCGGGCAGGCAAAGCAGGTTATCAATACGCATCCAAAATCCGCCAACCGACTCTGGTGATACAGGGACGACAGGACGAACTTGTCCTGCCCACCCTGACAAAAAAACTTATTGCGCGCTTTCATGCCCCTGTACACTATGTTGAAGTTGACGCGGAACACAACGCCATCTCACCTTCCGCACCGGGCTGGAATGTTGTGCAAGAGAGCATTATCAAATTTACGGAAGCACAAAGGAAATCACATGCGGCGTTTCGTCTATGAAACACTTCATCCAGCGATATATCACGGATACAAGAAGAATCGCCCCTACTTTGAGGGATGGTACTATAAGCTCATCAGCGCGGACGAAAACACGCGCTTTGCCATAATTCCGGGTATCTTTAAAGGCGAACACGGGAACGACCATGCGTTCATCCAGGTATTGGATGGCATGAATGGCCGGGCAACGTATCACGAATACCCAACGAGCGCCTTCCGCGCTGATGAAGAACACTTTGATGTCTGGATGGGGGATAGCCACTTTTGGCAGGATGGATTATCACTTAAAATTGATGATGAACACGCCAAAATACGCGGAACGTTAAATTTTTCCGGCGGCGTTGGTTGGCCTGTGAGCGTCATCCAGCCCGGCGTGATGGGTTGGTACGCATGGTTACCCTTCATGGAATGCTATCATGGGGTATTGAGCTTTAATCACAAAATCATGGGTGACTTAGCCTACAATGACCAATCGTTAGATTTTAACGGCGGGCGCGGCTATATGGAAAAGGACTGGGGGCAAAACTTTCCTTCAGCCTACATCTGGGGACAAACCAACCATTTTGATACAGAAGGCACGAGTCTATTTACTTCTGCCGCGTTGATTCCGTCGCTAGGGCGCACATGGCGCGGGTTTTTGGCCGGGCTATATCATGCCGGGAGGCTATATCCGTTTACAACCTATACGGGCGCAGAGGTAGAAACGCTCCGCTTAACAGATGACCTTGTTTACCTGACTATCGCTGATAGACAATACCGTCTGGAGATGGTAGCCGAGCGCCAATCGGGAGGTCTGCTGAAAGCGCCTATCCGCACAGAGATGCACAAGCGCGTTGATGAAACCATGCAATCCAGCATACAGGCGCGGCTTTCCACACGAGCAGGAAACACAATATTTGAAGGGTTAGGCCGCAATGCCGCGTTAGAGGTTCATGGCGATTTAGAGAGGCTACTTAACACACAATGACTGCGCTGTTAAACCGATCAAAAGACTGGAACCTGAGTCGCAAAGATATTCTGCAATATGCGCTGATTATTGCTTGGGTTTTAGCGATGATTGCCGTGCCTATCCTCAAGTGGATTTATGGTGTAGAGATTATCCCAACAGCCATTACGGGCGCACTCATGTTACAGTTTATCGCCGTGTTACTGGCTGTCATCAACCAATGGGGGGCAAAGCGCACATTAATCATACTAGCTGTGGTAGCCATGCTAACGTGGGGTGCGGAGTTCATCGGCTCTTCAACGGGAATTCCGTTTGGTGTCTATGAATACACGGATGCGCTCCAACCACAAATCGGCCATGTGCCACTGTTGATCCCTGTAGCATGGTTTATGATGTTCGTGCCGGCCTGGGCAGTGGCAGAACTTATCGTCGGGCGACAAAACAAAATCGCTTATGTTGTAATCAGCGCAGGTGCGATGACCGCCTGGGATTTATTCCTGGATCCGCAGATGGTCGCATGGGAGTTCTGGATTTGGGAAACACCCGGCGCTTACTTTGGGATTCCACTCATGAATTACTTCGGCTGGCTACTGACAGCCCTCATCGTAACGGCTGTCATCCGCCCATACCGATACACACTCCCGCTTACCCCTCTCCTGGCCGTTTATGGGGTTGTATGGTTTTTGCAGAGTGTAGGACAAGCTATCTTTTGGGGGCAAGTCGGCCCGGCCATCGTCGGCAGTGTGGTGATGGGTGGGTTTTTATTGGCCGCAATCCGTAATTACCGGAACAAACATCAATATGACGGTTGAGTTAGCCCTATTTGCGTTGGCCGCGTTTGCAGTCGGCGCGATTCCATTTTCGCTGTTTGTGGGGTTCGTCTTTTTAGGCGTAGACATCCGCAATTATGGTGACGGCAATCCTGGTACATTCAACGTTATTCGGGCAGGTGGTGTAGCATGGGGCGGGTTAGCCCTTATGCTTGATGTCAGCAAAGGTGCGGCCCCAGTCGGGCTAGCTACACATATTTTTAACATAAGTGGATGGCCGTTAATAGCCATCGCACTTGCGCCCATTTTAGGGCACGCTTTCTCTCCGTTTTTAAAGTTTCAAGGGGGAAAAGCAATCGCTACAACGGGGGGGGTGATGATTGGCCTCTCCTTATGGCAAATGCCACTGGTTGGGATGATTGCGCTGGTTTTGTGGTATATCCTACTGACCTCTAGCGGCTGGGCTGTTATGTTTACGCTGGCAACCGTGATGGTTTACCTGTTTATCACAAATGCGCCTGTGGAGTGGGTGGGCACGATAACTTTAGTAGCCTTGTTGATGATTTATAAGCACAGGGCAGAATTGGTACATCCGCCAAAGTTCAAGCGGCAGGCAAAGGGGCAACCATGACATGGATCGCGCTCTTTGTAACGGCGGCATTGGCAGTCATTAGCCTGACGACCATCATTAACCTTTTTTTATTCCCGCGTTTAAAAGTTAGAGCAGCCAGCAATCAGCCGTTTGTATCCGTATTAATTCCAGCCCGGAACGAATCAGAAGTCATCGGACAGACCGTAAAAGCACTGTTAGCACAGCATTACCCGCACTTTGAAGTTATCGTACTCGATGACAATTCGACAGATGGCACGAGAGAAATCCTCAGCATGATAGCCGACGAACGGTTACAGGTTGTCGGAGGCGCGCCCCTGCCCTATGGTTGGATGGGCAAGAATTGGGCGTGTCATCAGCTAAAAAAGCAAGCACAAGGGGATATCCTCGTTTTTACAGATGCTGATGTACGATGGTCACCAGAGGCACTTAACGCAGTCGTCACACATACCACACAAACACAGGCTGATTTATTCACCGTCTGGCCGACACAACAGACCGTTACATGGGGGGAGCGCCTCGTTGTCCCGCTAATGAGTATGGTCGTAGTCGGGTATCTGCCCATTGTAGGCACACACTATGTCCCCATTAGCGCGTTTGGTGCGGCTAATGGGCAGTGTATGGTATGGCGCAAGTCAGCTTATGAGGCTATCGGCGGCCATGAATCCGTGCGCGATAATGTACTGGAAGATGTGACAATGGCGCGAATGGTGAAGGCAAATCACATGCGTCTGAGGATGGCCGACGGCAATCATCTTGTTGCCTGCCGGATGTACCAAGACTGGAAATCAGTCCGTGATGGCTATGCTAAAAACATCCTTGCCGGATACGGAAACAATGTGTTATTTCTCATCTTAGGCGCGGTGTTTCACTGGTTACTGTTTTTATTTCCTTTGGTGTGGGTTTTTACTCTCCCCGCAGGAACGATTCTCCTTTGGTGTGTGGGATTAATTGTCGTAGGGCTAAGTATACGGGCATTGACGGCGGCTTTCACCCATCAGCGTTGGTGGGATGCTGTGCTAATGCCTGTCTCCGTGATACTTATGACATGCATCGCCGCACAAGCAATTTACTGGCACTATCGCTATGGTGGCCCACAGTGGAAAGGCCGTATTGTGCAACGTCAACCAGCAAAACGCCAGGAAAGATAACATCATGCAAGATAAACCTATCATCGTTATTGGTGGCGGCATTGGCGGATTAAGCGCCGCAATCCGCCTGGCAATTGCCGGTAAACGTGTGATTATATTGGAGAAAAACGCGCAAGTCGGCGGCAAGATGGGGCAAGTGGCGCATGACGGTTTCCGGTGGGATACGGGGCCATCGGTCATCACGATGCGCCATGTGTTTGCAGATTTGTTCCACGCCGCCGGAAGAAATTTTGATGATTATGTCAAGCTCATCCCGATTGAGCCACTCACACGCTATTTTTACCCGGATGGGACAAGGTTAGACGCACACGCCAACCTTAGTAAGATGGCGACTGAGATTGATAAATTGAACCCGCGTGATGTGGAAGGTTACCTGAACTATCTGGCATATACCGCCCGCATCCACCGAATTACAGGGCCAGTTTTTATCTATGACCATCCGCCCCGCCTTAGCAGCTTTCGGCGTGTGCCACCGAATGAATGGCTACAAGTTGACCCCTTTCGCACGATGCACGGTTCTATCAAGCGCTTTGTGCGGCATCCACATCTGCGGCAGATGCTTGGACGCTTTGCAACTTATGTAGGCGGAAGCCCTTATGAAGCTCCGGCCACACTTAACGTCATCGCCCATGTAGAGCTTACCGGCGGTGTCTGGTATGCACAGGGCGGGATTTACAAAATTGCGGAAGCGATGGCAAAGTTAGCAGATGAACTTGGTGTGGAAATATGCACAAATACCCCTGTAGAGTCTATCCTGACGCAAGATGGGCGCACAATCGGTGTTAAAACACAAGATGGCAAGCAATTTGATGCGGCGGCAGTCATAGCAAACGTGGATGTGACAACAACCTATAAACACCTGCTCACACCCACATCCGCTATACAAAAACGGTTAGCGGCGCTGGAGGCTTATGAGCCGTCTTGTTCCGGGTTGATTATGCTATGGGGTGTAGAAGGCCAACACAGCGACCTTGCACATCATAATATCTTCTTCTCTGCGAACTATGAGGCGGAGTTCCGCGATATATTCAAGTTACAAACCGCACCGCAAGACCCAACCATCTATGTGGCGATTACATCCAAAGCAGACGCCAGCCACGCCCCCGAAGGCGGTGAGAATTGGTTTGTGCTTGTCAACATGCCAGCCAGCCCCCTAAAGCTGGATGTCACCGCTTACAAGGAGCATGTGCTGGCAAAACTTGCTAAATTCGGCTATGATGTGCGGGGAAAAATCCGTACTGAAACACTGTATACGCCGCAGGATTTAGAGCAAATGACGGGTGCATGGCGTGGTGCGCTGTATGGGCCTTCTGGCAATAGCAAATGGACGGCCTTCCGCAGGCCACATAACCGCGCTAAGGAAGTTAAAGGGTTATACTTCGCAGGTGGCACAACGCATCCCGGCGGGGGTGTGCCGATGGTTACGCTCTCTGGCAAAGTAGCGGCAGAACTTGTCCTTGAGGACTTAGGTTTATAGTTGCTGGATGAAAGCATTTTACACTGACCATTTTGTACTACCCCTACCCCCCGAACACCGCTTTCCTATGGCGAAGTATGCTCGATTACGGCAACGTGTCGCAGAGAGTGGTATTGCACAGATGTACGTGCCGGATGCAGTCAGCGATGAACAGATTTTACGGTGTCACGATGCAGAGTATCTGACAAAAGTGAAGGTTGGCGCATTGAGCGCGGCAGAACAAAGACGCATCGGCTTTCCTTGGTCACAGGAAATGGTGGAACGTTCGCGGCGCTCCGCAGGGGCAACAATTGCGGCGTGCTTCGCGGCGTTGGAAGACGGAATTTCTGTAAATTTAGCAGGTGGCACACATCATGCCTCTAGCCATCACGGTGAAGGATTTTGTGTATTTAATGACGCGGCCATTGCCGCCCGCGATGTACAAGCACATGGCCTCGTCCGTAACGTTGTCGTGATTGATTGTGACGTGCATCAAGGCAATGGCACAGCACAGATTACAGTTGACGATGCCACAATTTTCACATTTTCCATACATGGCGAAAAGAATTTTCCTCATCGCAAATTCCCGAGTGATTTGGACATCGGCTTAACTGATGGCACTGGTGATGCAGACTATCTGGCAATGGTGGAAGAGGGTGTGCGGCGGGCACTTTTTACATCGGGGGCAGACATGGCAATTTATCAATCCGGCGCAGACCCCTTCATCGGGGATAGGCTAGGCAAATTAAACATCAGCAAGCAAGGTTTGGCGATGCGTGATAGATTGGTGCTGGATATGCTTCGCACCGCCGGGTTACCTGTCGCTGTAACGATGGGCGGCGGATACGCGCCCAACATTGATGATATTGTGGACATTCATTTTGAAACCGTGTGTATTGCGGCAGGATATTATGGCAATAACGTTTAAAGCGTGGCTAAAGCTCAAGTTTGACAAACTCATCAGCGTACAAGTAACAACATTAAACAGCGAATATGCCGACCTGATAATTCATTGCTGGAGCGGCAACCGAATCCACGTACATATGATAGACCAATCTGTAAACCTACGTGCCGTTAAGAAGACAATCACTGACGCGACACACGCCGGTATAAACAGTTTATTTCTGGTGGATGCACGGGTCTTGCCGGAGGATAATGAGCGCGTACAAGCACGCGACTGGATGCACGCCCTGCACGCGCTCGGTGATGAAAGGATTTATGCTTACCGCGTTACACAGGATGGGCCGGAGGTCTTTCAAGTCCACTTAGAGCCGATTATAAACACCAGTGACCACAAGGCATGGTACGGGCCTAAAATCAAGTTTGATAGCTTGCGTCACTCGCGCAAGTCCGTAAAACTACGAAGCATCAGGGGAGAATGGCTCATCGCGGATTTCGGCGCACCGGACTTCTGGAAAAATATGGATTTCCGCGCCGCCCGTGCACAACAAGAGCGTTCCCAACGCTTTAATACTCATTGGCAGGATTGGAGCACCTTCAAAACATGGCGAGACAGCCCGCAAGATGACGAAGATAGAGGGCAATCCGAACAAAAGCAGGCTACGCCTATAGGCGATTATCTGACAAGTTGTTACCAGTTGATCGGTGTAGAAAAAGGCGCATCACAGGAAGATGTGAAGAAAGCCTTCCGCAAGCGGGCGATGATGTATCATCCTGATACCAGTGAATTACCTGCGGAAGAAGCAGAGCAAAGATTTAAAATGCTTAACGCGGCTTTTAACTATATCAAATCCGCTAATGGTTGGTAAATTCGTTACCGCGACTCATGCTGTATTCTCGTCTGAATATTTGTAACCGATAAATATCGGTAGCCGTCCCGTTACGTTTTGCTGTTGATAGTTACAACACCCCAATCGACTGATAAAAGCCCTGCATGGTCTGGTTGACTGCTTGTGGTTCCTCAACTGAAATGGAATGTCCGCCAGAGGGCAACCGCACAAGTTGAGAGCCGGCGATTTGATTATGAATGCGCTCTGCTTTTGCAGGCACGGTAGCAATATCTTCTTCGCCAACGATGATCAACGTGGGTGCAGTGATTTTGGTGATTTCTTCGTAAACTGGTAGCCGCGTAAACACCGACTCTGCCGCTAAAGCGACGCTTCTACGGTTTAAGCTCCCGATGTGCTTCTTCCAGTAGGCCAGGGTTTCTGCCTTAGCGGGGTCTTTACGGAAAGATTCCCCAAATAATGATTGTGCCGCACCGTTAACAATCAGCTTAGGGCTAAGCCACTGTGCAACGAGCTTTAGCAGATTATAACGCGGCAGATTTTCCGTCGGTTCCGCATCAGCAGATGTTTCCATCAGCACCAGAGATTTGACAAGTTCAGGATGACGAGCGGCTAAACGCATCCCGGTAAATCCTCCGGTGGACAGGCCGACAAAATGTACTGCACCTAAGCCTAATTCCCGGATGAGTGCAACAGCGTCTTCGTACACAGTTTCCATCGTATAAGATGTACTAACCTTATCACTCTGCCCCTGCCCGCGATGGTCATAAGCAATACAGCGAAAGTGGTTTTTGAAGTGATTTATCTGGTCATTGAACATATGATGACTCATCAACAGACCGTGTGAAAAAAGTATCACTTCAGCACCTGTGCCAGTTTCCTGATAATAAAGGTTTGTTCCGTTAACTTGGATATGCGGCATAAGAAATTGCTCCATAAAAGAATTTTTACATCAAAGATACCATAGCCCATTGTAACAATAAAAAGAGCATCGTCTATTTTGCATGACGATGCTCTTTGAGGAAGTGCCTACGGAATATGTGTTACTTAAGTGCCGTCGTCTTCTGCTTCGGCGGCATCTTCTGCGTCAATAGCTGTATCAACGTCAGTTTCTTCCGTTTCTGTTTCTTCAGTTAACGTTTCAACTTCAGTTTCTTCTGTTTCGATAACTTGCTCTATGGCAGGCGGTGTATCTAGTGCCGCCGCATCAATATCGCTGACAGAGCCAGCAATCATCGGGGCCAATACAAGAGAGACAATCGCCAACAGCTTGAGCAGGATGTTCAGCGACGGGCCAGATGTATCTTTAAAGGGATCGCCCACCGTATCACCAACAACTGCCGCTTTATGAGCATCGGAGCCTTTGCCACCATGATTGCCGGATTCGATGTACTTCTTGGCATTGTCCCACGCACCACCAGCGTTAGCCATCATCACGGCCAGCATGAAGGCAGATACCAGCGAACCAAGCAGAACACCCACCAGAGTTTCAGAGCCGACAAAATCACTAATCACGTTATCCTGACCAACAATGCTCAAGACAGCAATCAAAACAGGCACACCAACCGCGATAACGCCCGGCAGAATCATCTGGCGGAGTGCGCTATCCGTGCTGATGCCGACGCATGTTTCGTAGTCAGGCTCGGCTGTGCCTTCCATGATTCCAGGAATTTCTCTGAATTGGCGGCGAACTTCTTCCACAATTTCCTGCGCGGCCTGCCCCACTGCAAGCATCGTCAGGGCACTGAAGATGTAAGGCAGGACTGCACCCAAGAATAAGCCGGTTACAAACTTGGCATCAGTGGTTACAGCCGCAAAGGTCGTACTGGTCGCAGTGTCCACCTGTACGGCGGTTACAAAAGCGGCAATTAACGCTAATGCAGTCATGGCGGCGCTACCAATAGCGAAGCCCTTCCCTGTTGCGGCAGTAGTATTGCCCAAGCTATCCAGCGCATCGGTACGGTTACGCACGGCTTCGCCCAATTCGGACATTTCCGCGATCCCCCCCGCATTGTCAGCCACCGGGCCGTAAGCGTCGGTAGCCAATGTGATACCCAATGTGGAAAGCATCCCGACGGCCGCAACCGCTACACCGTATAACCCGGTGGAAGCAACCGCAATCAAGGTGACACCCATCACGATGAAAACAGGCGCCATTGTAGAGAACATACCCACTGCCATACCGCGAATAATCACGATACCTGCGCCACCTTGCGCGCTTTCCGCAAGGCCTTTTGTGGGGGCATAACTGGCCGCAGTGAAGTACTCTGTAAAGTAGCCAATCAACACACCGCCAATTAAGCCGCTGAGTGTAGCAACAACCACACCCGTGCTAAGGCCGAGCAAGTTCGCCAAAACGATAACCGCAATCGCTGTTATGCCGCTAGCGCTGTAAATGCCCTTCCGCAAGCTCCACAACAAATCTTCCTGTGTAGCGCCTTCTTTGGTTTGCACGAGGAAGGTACACCCCATGCCAATCAACACACCAATCGCGGCGACCATTAACGGGAAGGCTTGCGCGGCAATCGTCGCTGTCGTGCCGATGTCCGCCGCACTATTGACAATACCACCGCCGACCAGCGTCGCCAGCGTAATAGCGGCGATGATGGAACTGGCGTAGCTCTCGAACAGGTCGGAACCCATACCGGCTACGTCACCCACGTTATCCCCTACGTTATCCGCAATTGTGGCGGGGTTACGTGGGTCATCTTCCGGGATGCCTGCTTCGGTCTTGCCCACGAGGTCAGCGCCTACGTCTGCGGCTTTAGTGTAGATGCCACCACCCACACGGGCAAAGATGGCGATAGATGTACCGCCAAAGCCAAAACCAGCTAAAGCACTGGCCGCCGCGTTCGGGTCTTCAATCTGGTTAAAGATGATGATAAACAAAATACCAACGCCCAACAGCGCCAGTGACACCACCATTGACCCCATCACAGTGCCACTCGCAAACGCCACACGCAGACCTTGATTCAAGCTCTTAGAAGCCGCCTGAGTTGTGCGGACGTTAGCACGCACGGCAATATACATACCGGCGTAACCAGCGATACCGGAGGCAATAGCGCCACTGAGGAAAGCGACCGCCGTCCAGATGCTCATGCCTGTGCCTTCAATCAGGCTCAGTACAACCAAGATGAGCGCCACCAACGCCACGAAGATACTAACAGCGCGGTATTCGCGGGTTAAAAAAGCCTGCGCTCCACGTTGAATAGCGGAGGCAATGCGCTTCATGGTGTCATTGCCTTCATCCTGCTGAAGTACCCATGTGCGTTGATACCACGCAAAGGCCAGACCAACGAAGCTCACAAGGACGGCTAATATTGCCGCATTGCTCGCGTTTTCTGTAAAAAATTCCATTTATTTTTTCTCCTATGGAACTGCGTTTGGGCACGATGCCCCCACAATATAGTTCAGACTGCGAATATTAGCGGTAACGCGGTAGTTTTTCAATGAGTAGTTAATGGAATACACGGCACACTTGACTTTTCAGGTTAGGTTTACCACGCAATGCCACTCATGTTGGTATAATCCTTGTGATCCATCATTCATGCTCAATTTGTTTGACACGCCCAACTTGTCCATCCATTAAGCGAACTTTGATGCCGTGTGGATGCATAGATGATTTCGTGAGAATCTCTTTGACAATTCCTCTTGTGAGTTTGCCAGTACGTTGATCTTGTTTGAGCACAATCAAGACCGACAGACCGGGCTGAATGTCCTTACGGGTACGTCCATCACTCATCACTGGAGTCCTTTTCTGGTGTTTTAGTAAAAGCACTTTAACGTTTTTCAGCTAGGGTTGATGTTTGAGGATACTATACAGCAATCAATAACTCGACTAAAATCTTCATCAGGAAACCTCAACACTGTTTTTTAGGTGTGATTACCCAATCTCAGTTTATGTAAAGAGATTGTCTATGATTAGGGGTATTTAGAAAGCAGAAATAGAACCATATGACTGACCAACCCACCCCCCAGCAGGCAGAACGCCCTCCCCAGCGAAGCAAAAAACGTCCTTCAGCACGTCGTTCTGGCCAGCTTTCTAGTTTGCAGGTAATGTTTGCCACGGTTTTAGCCATTGGTCTTATCCTGGCAATCAA
This sequence comes from Aggregatilineales bacterium, assembly GCA_036734085.1. Lineage (GTDB taxonomy): Bacteria > Chloroflexota > Anaerolineae > Aggregatilineales > Phototrophicaceae > J038. Next base: position 3,793 of record DAIMZF010000017.1, on the reverse strand, counting down.
CTTCAGCACACGAATTGCTTCCAGCAGAGTACAGCGTGATATTTACACCAACGTTGAAAATGAAGTAGAGCAATTGCTCATTGAACGTGCAACCCTCGTTGCAGAACGTGATTATGTGCAAAGTGATGCGTTTGTCGACCAATGGGCACGGGGAGAAGGCAAGATGGTTCGGGCAGGCGAAGTGCTGGTAGTGCCAGTTGCGCCCATTGGGGAACGTCCACAAATTACCCCAACGCCACAATTATTTACCACCATACAAACTTCGCCACCAGAGCCGGATATATGGACACTGTGGTGGGCGCTTTTCTTTGACGAGCCGCCACCGGGACGTTAAATCTTAACGAAACATTGGCTGAGAGCCAACTATATCACCCATTTGTAGTTGCAGGCCATCCGCATGTTCAGCACGCAGGCTTACACCGGGCTGTACAATACTTGTCTTTGCAACACCCATCGCATAGATTGCCCCATCGGGGGCAGTCACACTACTGGTAATTTCGCCTATCTGCTTGCCTTCATAAAACAGCAACTTGCCGTGCGGAATCATACTTGGCAGGCTTAAGCGCACAAGCACTTTGGCTAACTTATTCCGGCTTTCCATACGGGCAATAATTTCTTGCCCTGTATAACACCCTTTGTTAAAGCTCACTTCGTCCCACAAGCCAAGCTCTAAAGGAATGTACTTATCAGTTAGTTCAAACCCAACACCGGGACTCCCGGCGCGGATGCGGAGTGCGTTATAGATGATACCCCCAGACGGATGCATCCCAGCCGCGATAAGCGCATTCCACACAGTATGTGCATCTGCTTTAGGCGTTACAATGTTCCACGCACTGCCTACCAATGGCTTTAGACGTACAATACGAACTGGAACATCCGCGATGAACGTCTGAATCACATCATCAATAGCGGCTTGCTCTATTGCTGGGATGAGCGTCCTGAGTAATGGTTCCGCCGTTGCACCATGCAGTGCAAATTGATGTGTACGCGAAGCGATATTTTCGACCTGAACATCGTCATTGTAGAAGATATTGCTTTGCAAATAACGAAGGACAAAGTCGCCGCGACCCGGCCCAGCGAGCATCAAAGAACGCTCTGCATCTTCATTGTGTAAGGTTACACGGTCTAAAATCCGTGCATTGGCATTCGTAAAAATTGTTGGACGCCCTGCCCCAACAGGAATGTTCAGCATGTTATTGGTAGACATGCGGTTAAGCAGTTCCAGTCGGTCTGACCCAGTTAATGCTAATCTTCCCTCATGTGAACGATCTAGTAAAACCGCATCATTTAAAGCCGCCTGATATTCCAATTGAGGCTGGCCGAAATGCAACGGAATACCATCTGATGCGAGTTGCGCCCCGCGTTGCTGATAAATTGCCTCTAACATCATATCTGCCTCAATGATTGTAAAGGCACTCGTATAAAACCGGGCATATCATCAAGGTTAGCCACAGTATAGGTATAGCGATAACAAACGTCATATCGCTTATCATCAATATTAAGGTCAAAATCTACAGGAAGGCGTTGTTCATCAGGCGCGGCATAGGTCAATTGAGTCGGGTTAATTTGGGGGCAGGCAGATTGTAGCAGGCGATGCGCCGCCAATGCAGGTGTTTCACCTTTAAGTAACCTGGTCTTAAGGGGTTGATCATCTTTGGAACCAATCGGCAAGAGCACATCATCACCCATAAGCGGATAGACTTCTACAGTAAATTCCACAGCATGTTTAGGAAATCCGGGTGTTGCCCCATCACTGCCCTGCTCTCCCCGCATTGTTTGAATAATTGCAAGCAATTCTGCCGCTGCCGCTTCAAATGAGTCATTAACAATCACATAGTCACAGGTTGGCGCATAAATCATCTCTGATGATAGACGATTTAGACGATTACGCACATCCACAGCACTATCCTGTCGCTCCCGCAGACGTGTTTGTAACGTACCCAGTGAAGGGGGCGCGACAAATATGGCTAATGTGTTTTCCGGGTAGGCGGCACGTAGGATTGTCGCACCTTTAAATTCAATATCTGCGATTAAATCTTGATGACCGTTGATGGCATCTTCAACCGTTGAGCGCGGCACTCCATAAAATTTGCCAGGATGCACCTCTTGATGTTCCAATAGCTCGTCACTGGCTATCATCTTACGAAAGTCTTCCGGCGTGATGAAAAGATGATGCACACCATGTAGTTCATTATCACGTGGGGCGCGCGTTGTCGCCGTCGGCAATTGCTTAAGCTCTGGCCTTTGTTCTAAGATGTAACCCATCAGTGCATTTTTGCCAACACCACCCGGCCCAACAAGAATAAACAACATTCCCAAGCGTTCTTGAACAGCCACAGAACTTACCCCACTATCGACATTACGAGTGTTTGTTTTAAACAGTGTATCAATTCTACGCGGGGTATTCCATAGGGGCTTAATTAAGAAAAGCCCCCGTCTGCATGACGGAGGCTTTTTATCCGGCAATTGGTTGAATTGACTAACCAGCGTCCACAATACGGATATTGGTTATCCATGCGCCGATGTACACGTTATTGTTATTGTTCGGATTACATCCATTTTCTACACTGATAGCATCAGCACCTGTCCGGTCTAAGCGGAAGCGTATCATAATACCCGGATTTGCATTACGGTAGGCATTATCGTTCAAGCGATGTCGCATTAGTCGCCACCCTGCCGTATCCGTCACTGGATGTCGGGTATTATTTTGAATATGCGGACTCATGTCATCAATCTGCAAGTTGTTTTGAGACCATGTGAAGCCGCCATTATTAGATACTTCAAACCGTAGTGAGGAATTACACCCTAGTTCATACGCGGTGTAGTATTCGATGACGGGGTATGTTGTGCCCCGCAGGTCGATTGTCCCATCCAGCAGAAGTGAAGAATTTGCGTATGGAATGGGCGGTGTTGTAGAAGCCGTCGCGCCAAAAGCGTTGGTATTTGTCGGGCTAACAACCGCTAGGCTTAGGAAAGCACCGCCACCACCCTGATAGTATTCCAGCGTGACGCGATAACGCTTGCCAGCCTCCATATTAAACGAGCCAGTATAAGTGGTTGGCCCTTGGCTTCTCCACGAGTCAGTATTGATATTCTGCCCACCCATGACCCATGTCAATGTGCCGTTGATGACATTGCCAGTAGCGTTTAATTCCTCCACTTTGATGCGAACACCATCGTCAGCGCGAGCTTCAAACACGTATTCACCCGGCAAGGCATCACTCGTCGCACTAATCACGGGCGTATCCAACACCCACCGACCCGCATAGTAAGTTCCACGGAAGTTACCGGTATCATTGGTATCTTTTTCAAACAAACCAGGATACGGCGATTCTAGTTCACCATGACTGTGATAGATTTCCACAATGTTATTCCGAACCGGAGATGACGTTGATGCCGGGAACGGATTTTGCGGATAAGGGAAATTATTCAGACGGTTAGATACATTGGTGTTACTTGTACCCGTATCCGGGAACGTATCCCACAGATATTCCGTCCATGAGCCTAACGGCGTGCTGATGTCCTTAACGCGGAGCTTATAGGTCGTATCCAGTGTCCATAAGCCTTCACCCGTCCAGTTGATTAAGCCGTCTGAGCCATTATCAAAGAAAGGTGCATCCGTAATAGTGGCGATATTCAGGTCACGGCGCGGCTCAATGGAGATATTATCCAAATACCAGCCGTCATAACGGGTGGATGATGGGTTCTCGAAAGCGTCCATGACAAACCGGATGCGAATACGACGACCCGGGTTAGCACCTTCCGGCACCAACCAGACACGGTTTGTGTCACT
>DAIMZF010000016.1:0-44148 GCA_036734085.1 Aggregatilineales bacterium | reverse complement strand
CGCCGCCATCATGGGTGAAGTCGGTATTCAGGACGTTGGCTATCAAACGTTTATGTTCGGGACGATGGCGATACATTGGGGAACGAAGCCGCTATAATCCATATGACATACATCTAGCGGCGCCGCTAGCCGTGCTTAGTTGCTCTTGGATGTACCGCTCAGGCTACCGCCGCCGTCCTTATGACGGAAGACAATACGCCCGCGTGATGGGTCATACATGCTCATCTCGACCCGCACGCGGTCGCCCAGCGCAATGCGGATGTAAAACTTACGCATCTTGCCGGAAAGATAAGCTAAAATCTGGTGGCCGTTATCCAGTTCCACCATAAACTGGGTGTTCGGTAGCGCCTCCGTGACAATACCTTCTACCTCTATTTTATCTTCTTGTTTAGACATAGCACCTCTTTTGGTTACTGACGATATGTTTTACAGTATAAAACAATAAGCCGCTGTCAACTAGTTTGGATGACAGCGGTTATCATTCGTTTGTTATCTAATCATTGTGACGTTGCTTTTTGCATCACTAGCGAACCAACGCCTTGCGTTGACGACGACGCGAACGGCGGATTGCCTTTTTCTTCTCGATGCGGCGCAACTCACTCTTGGAGATGTGCCAGCGTTTACGACGAACCGTGCTTAGAATACCGGCGTTCGTGACACGCTTGCGGAAGCGGCGTAATAGCTGTTCCTGCGACTCATTCGGTTTTAATCTTACTGAAGCCATGCTTGTTCCTCACCCCCTTTCCGCATCGAATTTTGGTAACTTGACCAATAGCCTAAAATCATATCAGGCGCAGGCCGATAAATCTAGGGTTATGCCTCCGCAACAGGGAGCGCGACCTCCGCATTTTGGCCTTGCCATTGGGCTTTTTCTTCGGCTGTCACTTCTTTTAGGCTCAATCCCAATCGTTGTTTATCCGCCTCGATACTGATAACACGCATCACCAGTGTTTCGCCTTCGGTGACGACTAACGTCGCATCAACGGGCACGGGGTCAGAAATCTGGCTGACGTGCAACAGGGCTTCGATGCCGGGTTCCATGCTGACAAATGCGCCGAATTGCGCGGTACGGCTGACCACGCCTTCGACCAACTGGCCGACATGGTACATTTCTTCCACCAGTGACCAGGGGTTGGGCTGTAGACGCTTAAGGCTTAAGCCAATGCGCTTGCCTTCGTCATCCAGGCGCAGGATGTATACTTCAATACTATCGCCGACATTCAACACATCGCTGGGGTGTTTCACCCGATGCCAGGCCAACTCCGAGATGTGTACTAGGCCATCTGCGCCGCCCAAATCCACAAAAGCGCCAAAGTCGCGCAGGCCACTAACGATGCCCTTACGCACTTCGCCCTCTTTTAATTCATCCAGCAGAGATTCCTTGCGGGCGTCGCGGTTTTCGCGGTTCGCATCCCGTTGGCTGAAGACCAGACGGCGACGTTTACGGTTGACTTCCATCACCTTAACGCCCATGTCTTTGCCAACATAGCGTTGTAAGAAGTTTTTACGGTCATCTTCGTTCATGCCACGCGGCAAATCCAGCACATGGCTAGCCGGAACAAACCCGCGCAGATTGCCAAATAGTACAATCAAGCCACCTCGATTAGCGTCGATTACCGGGCCTTCCCACACTTCATCCCGTTCTAACAAGCCCTCTGCCAAGCGCCAATCTTCGTTTTGGCGTGCCTGCGACACAGACAACACCAAGTTTCCCTCCTCATCCTCCATCCGAAGAATTGTTACGTCGATTTCATCCCCGACAGTGTAGTTGTCCGGTGAGAGTTGCAGGCGTTCAATATCGCGGCGTGGGACGAAACCATCATACGTGCCAACCCCCACGATTAGCCCCTGATTATCCACCGATAACACCTTGCCAATGACGATGTCTCCACGTTCGAGTAAGTTCTCGGCGAATGATGCTTCCAACATAGCGGCGAAATCAAGTTCCCCCACCATATCAACGGATTGATCCCCTTGCATTATCTTGTTAGCTCCTAAAAGACCTACGGAAAAAGTAATCTCATCAAAGGGCATAGACAGAACAAAACAAAGCCCGGACGTTAACCCTCAACGCCGAGCGCTTTTGCCCTATAGAACTGTCTTGCAATTGATTAAAGCCACGCAGTTAGACGGACGCAACCCCGGCCAAAGCCACCCACAGCCAAAGACGCCCTACCCTCCTATAAGATCGGGGGGATTATACTAAAGTGCAACGTGCTTTGTCAACGAAGGGGAAATCTAAAAACCCGGCATAGGATGGATACCCGCCGGGTTTAGGGTGGTTTTATTGGGAGTTTGCTATTCTGCCTGGGCAGGTTCGTCACTCGCAGGCGGTGCTCCCACGACAGGCTCGATAACAGGTTCCGCACTGGCTTGTACTTCCACAGCATCCGCACCTTCGCCACCTTCTGTGCCCCAACGTTGTGTAAAGCCAACGCGCCGTTTTTCCGGCTCCAGGTGGCTAATACGCAGGCTGAGGCGGTCGCCCTTCTTGACATAAGAATGCGGCTCTTTGAGTGTGCCATCGCCCATCTCGCTGAGGTGTAATAATCCCTCCAGGCCGTTGTCGAGCGCTACAAACGCGCCAAAATCCACGACATTGGTCACAGTGCCTTCTACCAACTGGCCTTCGTGATAACGGGTCGCGGCGTCTTCCCAGGGGTCGCTCAGCAGGCGCTTACGGCTGAGTGCAATGCGGTTTGTTTCCCGGTCGAGGTTCAACACATAAACTTCGATTTCATCCCCAACACGTAACACATCACGCGGATGATCCACACGATGCCACGCTAACTCGCTGACATGGATAAGGCCGTCGGCCCCGCCCAAGTTCACGAAAGCGCCGAAGTCACGCAGGCCTGTTACCGTGCCCATCACGCGGTCGCCCTCTTTCAATTCTGAAAGCAGGCGTGCTTTCTGCTGGGCACGCCATTCTTTTTGGGCTTCGCGCTCACTAAAAATCAGGCGGCGGCGGTCTTGGTCAACTTCGATAACCTTGACGACCAATTCCTGATGCATCAGGTCTGTCCAGGCGTCGCGGCGATCTGATGTTGGGTTAAGTGAGGTCAGATGTGAACTAGGGATGAAGCCTTCCAGCCGACGCCAGCGCACAAGGATGCCGCCGCGATTGTTGCCTGTAACCCGCACATTGTCAACTTCTTCAGTTTCCAGCAATTTTCGGGCTTGCTCCCAGTCGTAACGCTGTAGCCCCATGTTGATAGAGACAATCAGGTTATCGTCCTGGTCACGCGGGTTAAGCACATACACCGGCACTTCATCGCCCACTTTAAGGCTACCACGAAATTTATTGTCCAACCGTTCGAGGTCTTCCGAGCGCACAATACCATCTTGCTTGGTGTTCATATCCACGATGATTTCGCGTTCGCGTACTTCCAAAATCACCGCATTGTGTATCTCCCCACGACGCAGAGATGCAGGTGAAAAAGTTGGGTCTTGGTCTAACAGACGTTCAAACTCAGATCGTTCATCCATGTCGTTCATATTATCCGGTGTTGGAGAGGCCATTACATAAATAGCGCGATTGACAACCTACGCGAACGCTGTCAGGATACGCGCACTCCTTTCTGGGAGGATGTGTGTGTGCTGGTTAATAAAACGTGTATTCTGTTGGGTCACTTTGTCAATCAATCGCGTTGTATTGTGAACATGAGTCAAGTGTGTCTTGATATGATACGAAAACAATAACATCATACACACGATTATAGCAGAAAAGTAAATCGTATGCGTGAAAATTCGATGAAATTTAATTGGTAGGCTCCGGTGATGGTGAACGCATTCCCATTCCACGTAAACCCCTGTCAACTTCCCAGGGATAGACAACAAACGCATCGGTCACTGCGCCGTAAAAATCCGGTTGGGCTTTGCTGAATAACGAGCGATACGGGTTGAAGTGAAACACACACGTAAACGATTCCGCGCCATTGGCCTGTACGCGCCCCTTCACCGCCGTACTGGTGCGGCCACTGCCCCACACATCATCAATAATCAGCACACGGCGGCCTTGCAGTAACCCCTGTGCAGGGAATTGCAAGAAGGACGGCCACGCCATAAGCTGTGCTTCTTCCGTCGCGGGGAAGTCCACGGCCGCCGTTAGCACATGCCGGATTTCCAATGCTTCTGCCAGCAAGCCACCAGGCACGATGCCCCCCCGTGTAATCATCACCATCCCGTCGAACAGCGCCACGCTCCGAATTTGCGGAACGAGTGTATCAATCAATTTTTCAACGTCTGCCCACGTCAATAGCTCTGTCCGCATTGGGCCTTGTTGTTGCGCCATTGTTTTTTCCTTTTTCCAGGATAAAAGACAGGTCTGATACAGACCTGTCGAGAACTCATGAGACTATTATACGCAAGACGGGGTAAAGGTTAAAGTTTTTCTGCAATACTCTTTGCTTGGGTAAACAACAGCAGATAATCCGGGCCACCTGCTTTGCTATCTGTACCACTCATATTAAACCCGCCAAACGGATGCACACCCACCAGCGCGCCGGTGCATTTGCGGTTTAAGTACAGGTTGCCCACATGATATTCCCGCCGTGCCTGTTCCAGGCGACGGCGGTCTTGGCTGTAGACCGCGCCCGTTAGACCGTAGTCTGTATCATTGGCGATGTCCAGCGCATCGTCGAAGTCTTCCGCACGGATGCAAGCCAGCACCGGCCCAAATATTTCTTCACGCGCAATCCGTGCGGAACGCGGCACATCCCCAAACACGGTAGGCTGGATGAAGTAGCCGCCCTCTTGCTCCACACGCCGTCCACCTGTCAGCAATTCGGCTTCTGTCATGCCGATTTCAATATAACTCATAATTTTGTTGAGCGAGTCCGTATCCACGACTGGCCCCATGTACACATCCGCGCTGGTATCCGGTGCGCCAATCGTAATTTTACGGGTGAGTTCTACCACCTTCGCCACCACAACGTCGTAGATGTCATCCACAATAATCGCCCGACTGCCTGCACTGCACTTCTGCCCCTGAAAGCCAAATGCACTGGCAACAATGCCCGCCGCCGCTTCATCCGGGTCGGTTGTTTCATCCACGACGACGGCATCTTTGCCGCCCATCTCCAGAATCGTCCGCTTAAGCCACTTCTGGCTCGGATGTACCTTCGCGGCCTGCTCGTAAATCATCGTGCCCACTTCCCGCGAACCTGTAAATGCGATAAAGCGTGTGCCGGGATGCTCCACCATCCGCGCCCCGACGACTTCACCCGGCCCGGTGAGGAAGTTCAGCACACCAGCAGGCAGGCCGCTATCCCAAAATAGCTCGGCGGCCTTCCACGCTACAAGCGGGCTTTGCTCCGCAGGCTTCCACAACACGGTGTTACCAGCCACAATCGCCGCCGCCATCATGCCAGTTGCAATCGCACAAGGGAAGTTCCAGGGCGGGATAATCGCCCCTACCCCCAACGGAATATACTGCAATTCCAGTTGCTCCGGCGGATATTCCGTGAGCATGTCGGAACTATCCGCAATACGTATAATCTGCCGGGCGTAATATTCTAAAAAGTCGATTGTCTCGGCGGTATCAGCATCCGCTTCTGCCCAGCTTTTACCCACTTCCAGCACCATCACGGCGCTGAATTCGTGCTTACGCCGCCGCATCTCCGCCGCCGCCTTCAACAGATAACGGGCACGTTCCGACGGGGCGGTATACTGCCACGTTTTAAAAGCATCTGTCGCTACGGCTAACGCCTGGTCTACGTGTAATGCGCTCCCGTTGGCAAAGTTGCCGATGACCTCCGCCGGGCGTGCTGGATTAATGGAGGGGAAAGTCTCTACTAATTCGATGCGTTTATCGCCAATAACAAGCGGATACGTCCGGCCAAGTTCGCCTTTAACCTGCCTCAACGCATCTGCAAAGGCGTCACAATTTTCTGGCACGGAAAAATCCGTGAAGGGTTCATTTTGAAACGGAGGTAACATGCGGATAAATCCTCTCTTTTTATTAAGGCAATTTACCCTATTATAGCCCAACTAAGCTGTATAATCTGCACAAATTATAACGATGTGTTGTGTGGCATAGCGCGTGAGGACGAGCGTGCAGGACTCCGCACCTTTAAGCCTGAGTTTGCTCATCAGGTCTTCCGGCGTGATGGCCGAGCCGCGCTTCTTGACTGTCACCCTGCCGATGTTACGCACCCGCAGGTATTCCCGCAGATTTTTAAGGTTAAACGGCATCCAATCCCAAATACGCCATGCCCGCCCCCATGCGGTATCCGGCTTAGCATCCGCAGTGATGTAAGCGATAGTTTCATCCAACAGATAGCCGCCGATTTGCCCGGCGAAATGACGCACCAGCCCGGCACGCATCAGGGCAAAATCTGGCTCGATGAGCCAGCCACGCGGTGCGGAAAGTGTTATCTCTGGTTCAGTCGCTGTATCCGCCTGTGACCACTGCAAGCGCAGTTCCGCATCCATGTAAGTTGCGGTCATGCCGCTTTCATCCACATGGAGCAAAGCCTCTTTTAAGTCGCCACCCACACTGATAAATTCCACACGACAGGGAAAATCTTTTAGCTGGGCTAAATCCACACCCGGCGCAATTTTGACCATACGCCGCCCGGCCTGAAACCGCGTAATTGTCCCCAAGTTCGGAATGTAGCCCCAGACGTTATGAATCCGCTTGCCACGCTCATCACGGCGCGCTGGGTCAAAGAAGACAACCTCTGCACTCGCTTCTAACTCACGGACATCCGCTACTTCAAACAAGACGTTGCTTAGGCCAAGTACTTCCGCGTTTTGTCGGGCAAACGCGATACGTGTCTGGTCATAATCCACACCCGTGACCTGTAAATTTGTCCGCCCGAAAGCCAGTGCATCCGCGCCGATGCCACAGCACAGGTCTAAGACCTCTGTACCCTGCACGATATCCGCCCGATAAGCGCGAATAAGCGGGTCGCTGGCTTGTTCTAAAGCGTCCGCCGTGAAGAACATCCGCGCCGCATCCATGCCGAATTTTTCCACCGCTTTACGGCGAAGCCTGGCCTGCGTCATGGCGGCGTTTACCTGCTCTGCGTCATACTCCCTGCGGAGCGTGGTCACCCGTTTGATCAAATCGGCATCTAAATCCACCTGTGCCAGTTCATGCAGGAGTTTTTCGCCACGCGACGATGTAAGGAAAATCAGTTCATCCATGTAAAAAGGCTATTCGTCGGGGGCTTCCGCCGTTTTCATATCAACTTCCACCAATGCCACCTCTGCGGATTCCAACACTTCCGGGCCAGGATTCACGATTACGGGCAAAGTCCACGCCGCCGCATAATCTCGGCGGAACTTGCCGACCTTGTTAATGTCATTGACATGGCCGCTTAAGACTGCGGGTTGCATGAAGTTTACGGCTTTGGGCAGGCTACTAAAGGCCAGTAGTGCCATCGCCTCTCCCCGCCGAATTGCTAATGCCTGCCAGCGTATCGGCTCATCGGGTTGCAGTCGCCAGACAGGTTTATTGGGTGTCTGTTGGATGAGCAGATGCACATAACGCCCTTTAAAGCTTTTCAAGTCCAGGCGGTCGGCATCTTGTGCGGCGATAGCCTGAATACGGGCGAGCGTATCGGCGGTGTCGTGGCGTTTTTCACCGCGCATCAGCACGCCCCCGTTCGGGAGTGCCTCTAGCAGAATCCGCACATAATCGGCATCTTCCAACCGACGGCCCATCGCTTCCTGCACTTCCCCACGTTGATTAATCACAATCAAGCGGCCACCCGCCCGCAAAGCAGATAGCGCCGCGATTAAAAACGATTCGTTCAACACATAGTCCAGCGCCACCACCGCATCGGCACTATCAGGCGGGATGTCCCATGTGCGGGCGTCGCCGGGCACAGCGCGGATGTTTAGCTCTGGCCGTGCCTGTCGCAATTCCGCGCCTGCTTCGCCGTTGACATCCAGCAAACGCAGACCTTCCACACCCGGCGGCAGATGCTTGATAATCTGTTGCGTCCGGTTATTCATCATCTTCAATCAGTGCTTGCATCAAGGTCAATACTTCTTCCCATTCTTCCCGGAAGAAGTGCAACGTCACCGCGCCTAGTTCTACGTGGTAGACTGTCTCACCGTCTGGTTCCTGGCTCTGCCATGCCACATAATTTTCGGTCTCGGCGATGACTTCTGTCGGGATATTATTATCGTTAGACATCGTGTTCTGCTTCCTTTTTAGTCTGTTGTTCTGTCGATTGTTGGGTTGTTTTTTCTACTTGCGAGTGCCCGTTGTTGAACCGTTGCTTCATATAATTCACTGCCCGGAGCAAACGCGGCTTACGAGCGTCGATTTCGTAGGGTTTCGGATTGGGAAATGGGTCAACGTCGAATAGCTTCCCGTAAAAATACTGGCTGAAGACCCGCGCCGTTGCCATAAAGGGCGCGGCCAGAATGACGCCTATTGCCCCGCCGATGTAAGCGCCTGCTAACAGCGCAATAATGACAACCACAGGGTGTAAATCCAGCCCGCCCCCCATGACACGCGGCGTCAGATAAATCGCTTCCAATTGCTGAATCAGTGCCCACATTCCCATGACCGCCAGCGCAAACGTCACACCGGATAAAAACGGGAAGGTGCTGGACGTAGACAGCAAAGCAACCAATACTGCCGGAATTGTCGCTATAGTGGGGCCGATGTTTGGGATAAATTCCAGCAACGCGGCAATCAAGCCGAGTATAGGCGCACCGGGCAAGCCCATGATTAGCGCCGCGATGTAAACCGCCATACCAATGCTGACACATAAAATCAGTTGCCCACGCAGATAAGCGTTCCACACCCGGCCTAGTTCATAGAATAAGCGCCGCAGGTCACCTTGATACGCTTTAGGTGCAATGTTGATGATATGCCCCACAAAGACATCGCCATCGCGCATCAGGTAGAACATCAGCACGAGGATGAACAGCAGATTGATGACAACTGTAATTGCCCCACCTAACACGCTGAACGCAGGCGCACCGATAGAGGTCAGCACATTACCGATGACTGCGAAGATGTCAAAATCCCCGTTGCCAACAAATGCTGTAATGGGGTCTGTTGCCGTGATTTGTTCCAGCCGGTCTAGTGGCACAATTGGCTCACCATCAATCAGGATGGGCGTTCCGCCAAACGATAAAGGCTGGCTAAGGAATTGGCGGATTTGCGCTTCAGCATCTGCCACAATCTCCGGCAGACGTTCGCCTAGTTGCCCCACCTGCCCAACCAGGACGGGCAAAATAAGGATAATCCCGGCGACAACGGACGCAATCAAGCCGATAAACGTCAACAGTACGGACATCGAGCGCCATCGGATGCCGAATGCCCCCAAAACGTGCGCGTCCACAAAGTTGACTATCGGCCACAAGATATAAGCCAGCAATGCGGATATTACTAAGATTGGGAGTAAGCCTATAAAAAAATACAGACCTATCACCAGCCCTAAAAACAGGAAGATACCAACCAATCGTTTGGTGCGCGTCCCCCAACGTGCAGATGTGATTAATGGTGGCTGTGTTTTTGCCACAAGATGAGCCTCACCCGTTGTCACTCACAAAATTCATAATTCGCATTCTACACCATTGTAGCCATACAAAAAAAGGACGGCATATTTCACCGTCCTTTGTAATCATACGTTATACAGGGCGTTTCTGCTTAGTCACGGCGGTTGCCGCCACCGCCGCCACGGCGATCGCCCCCACCCCCGCGACGGTCGCCACCGCCACGATTACCACCGCCGCCACCACTACGGCGGCTATCGGCGGCACGCGCTTCTTCTATCGTCCATCCCTCCAGCACGGCCTGGCGGCTCAGGCGTACCTTGCCAGAACCCGGGTCAACATCTGTGACCATCACCATGATTTCGTCTTCAAGCTGAACTTCGTCTTCCGGTTTTTCCACACGGCGGTCGGACAGTTGCGAGATGTGAACCATCCCGTCCTTGCCGGGCATAATCTCGACAAACACGCCGTAAGGTTCGATGCGTGTGACGCGACCTGTATAGATTTTACCAAGTTCGGCTTCTTCCGTCAGGCCGTTGATTTGCGCCAGTGCGGAATCCACCGAAGCGCCATCAACCCCCGCCACAAATACTGTACCGTCTTCTTGAATGTCAATCTTGACGCCGGTACGCTCCTGGATACCGCGCACGTTCTTGCCGCCCGGCCCAATCAAAGCGCCGATTTTTTCCGGGTGAATTTTGATTGTAACCATGCGCGGCGCATAGGCGTTTAAGCTCTCGCGCGGGGTGGAAATTGCGGATAGCATCACATCCAAAATGTTGAGACGCGCTTCCTTCGCTTGCGAAAGCGCCTGCGCCATCACTTCGCTAGGGATGCCGCCGATTTTAATGTCCATCTGTAGCGCGGTGATGCCTTGCGCCGTGCCTGCGACTTTAAAGTCCATATCGCCGATGTGATCTTCCATGCCTTGAATATCGGTCAGCACAGCGAACTTATCGCCTTCTTTGATAAGCCCCATCGCAATCCCAGCCACCGGATGCTTAATCGGCACACCGGCATCCATCAAAGCCAGCGTGCTACCGCACACGCTCGCCATCGAGGTACTGCCGTTAGAACTCATCACTTCGCTGACGATACGCACTGTGTACGGGAATTCATTCTCGCTTGGAATCATCGGGCGCAGAGCGGCTTCCGCCAGCGCACCATGACCTACTTCACGGCGTTTCGTGCCGCGTAGCGGGTAGGCTTCGCCTGTGCTGTAAGGCGGGAAGTTGTAATGATGAATGTAGCGTTTGCTATCATCCGGGTTAAGGCCGTCTAACTCTTGGGCGTCGCGGGGTGTGCCCAGTGTAGCGATTGATAACACCTGTGTTTGCCCACGTTGGAACAAGCCGGAGCCATGTACTCGTGGGATGAGGCCGACTTCCGCCGAAAGTTGACGAAGCTCGGTTGTTCCGCGCCCATCCGGGCGGATGCCTTCATCCACAATGCGGCGGCGGACTTCCTGCTTCACCACTTTATCCAACGCTTCGCGCACGTTCTTGGCCGTGATTTTGGCCTCATCATCTTCAAGCGCGATGTTCAGTTCTTCATATTCTGATGTCAGCGTGTCACGCAGTTCCCCAATGGCAAGGCTACGGTCGGCACGGTCGGTCTGTGTGGTGATGACTTCGCGCACTTTATCACGGGATTTACCAGCAAATTCTTCAAAGAATGTCTTGTCATCGGCGGCGGCAGTATAAGGAGATTTTTCCTTACCGGCATCCGTCCGTATCTGGTTGATGAGTTCGACAATCGGGCGAATGGTCTGCTGTGCGAGTTCCAGCGCTTCCAGCATGACTTCTTCGGTGATTTCATCCGCGCCGCACTCCACCATGTTAATAGCATCTGACGTGCCGGAGACACGTAAATCCAGCGTGCTTTTTTCCATTTCGGTGTAAGTTGGATTGATAACCAACAGGTCATTAATCCGACCCACACGGACGCCCGCCACCGGGCCATCCCAGGGGATGTCGGAGATAGTCAGCGCGGCACTGGCCGCCACAATCCCCATCATATCCACCGGGTTTTCCATGTCATGGCTCAATGTCATCAGGATCAACTGGACTTCGTTACGCATGTCATCCGGGAATAACGGGCGCAGAGTGCGGTCAATCACACGGGAAATCAAAATCGCGCCTTCGGAAGGACGCCCTTCCCGACGGAAGAAGCTACCGGGAATACGCCCACCGGCGTACATTTTTTCTTCATAATCCACGCTCAACGGGAAGAAGTCTAATCCTTCGCGGGCGCTTTTGCTCATGGTGGCACTGGCGAAAATCATGGTTTCGCCGACCTGTACTGTGACTGCACCGCCAGCTTGCTCTGCAAAGCGGCCTGTCTCAATAATCATTTCTTTGCCATGTACGTCCAGAGTGTAGCGGCGCACAATGCGTTCTGTATTTGCCATACGGCTGTTTCTCCTCAAAAAAACTTATAAAAACGATTGCGCCCGGTTACAGGGAACTGGCAAGTAGGTTCAAGCGGAAGCCGCTTAAGCACACATGCCAATTACCTGCTGAACCGGGCGCGTCAACTTCATGGATAAACTACAAAAAACGTGAGCATGTCACAAACAAGCTCACGCTTTTTCCTAAAAAACTAGCGGCGGAGGTCAAGGCGTTGCAGAAGTTCCCGGTAGGAATCGGGGTTCTTCTTGCTTAGATAACGCAGATGACGCCGACGCTGACCTACCAACTTCAGCAAACCGCGACGGGAGTGTTGGTCGTGCTTGTGGATTTTCAGGTGTTCAGTCAGTTGGCGGATGCGGTCAGTCAAAACCGCGATTTGTACTTCTGGCGAACCCGTGTCACCTTCGTGGCGCGCGAACGCCTTGATGATGTCGCCTTTATTTGGGTTATTAACGCTCATTGAGTAGTCGTCCTCATTGTCTCTAATCTGTCACCGAGTAGACCGGACAGACAGCTTGGGCTACTGGTCTAATTTATAAATAACCTTTGCATTATAGCAAACGGGAGAATCACTGCCAATGCCTAACATATTTCCGCTATCAGGTTAACGCTGTGATGTGTGCGGAATAAGCTGTATTGGCCGTGCCTGCCCGGTAGCGCATTCAGCACATTTTCTGTCTCCATGATGGAGAACCACAGGTCTAGGCTCCAATGACTTTGGGAGTCGATGGTGTTCACACCTTGCTCGGAGACAATCATGTTACGGTCATACAACGCCAACAACACACAGATGAACGCATCGCGCTGTTCGAGTATCTTCTGCACGATGAGGTTTTTGGTATTGATAGAAATTCCCTTGGTCATGTAGTCACTTTGCGGGTTATGGTATTCCTGCACCAAAGCGGCATCATGGGCGGAAAGATACTCCACTGCCCGTTGGAACGACATGCCTGTATCAAATGCCCGTAAACGGCGGTGCAGGCTCCCTAATGGACACCATTCAAAATCGCGGAAGCTGGTGAACTGCTCGATGCTGACGACCACACGAACAACCATGCTGGCTGTATCCGGCTCCATCTGCTGGAGCTTCTGCACAGAGATTGATTTCCAATCCATTTCCGGGCCACTGCTAGCGCCGTTATCGTTCATCATCGGGGCGCGTATGCCGGCATTAAATGGATAAACATCACACAGTTTAATCACTGGCACAAGGTCATCGGCGTTGTGACGATGCGGAACAAGCTGGCGTTCCAGCAGGCCTTCGCGTACTAGCGCATCAATCCAATGGGAGCGCCATTGATCATCACTGTTCATGCCGGGTCGCTCTAGCTCATGATCCATCGCCAGACCCTTGAGCAAGAAGCCATAGTTCACGTATTCCCACCCTCGCACCTGAAGCGTATTTTCCACCCGATGCGCGATGCGGTCGGCAATTAAACGGGTTTTATCCACAATGGGATGATGGTCATTGAGGATGATATGGCCGTTCGTCGAGATAGGCTTGAGCAAGCCGAGTGAAATAGACTGCGAGACTAAATCCTCACCGCGTGGACGGGAAATAACCGCGCCAACCTTCTGCAACTGCTCCACCAATTGCCGGATAGAGACTGTTTCTGTCTTTAGCTCGGCGGTCAGGCGGTCGAATTGCAGAATGACACTCGTCCATTGGGAAGGAATAAAGTCGTCTAGTTCATCCTGCATCATCGCAGAGCCAAGCGACTGATGCGTTTGTAAATCCGTGAAGTCGTCGATGTACTCTACCGTAATGTTGCTGTTTTTCTCTAAGATGCGGCTGGTACTGCCCCGCACGCCCCAGACAATCACGGTCAGGCCGCGCTTCATGAGGGTATTCAGCACATCGTTAAAGTCCCGGTCGCCACTGGCGAGGATGTAAACATCGGCCGCATCGCTGTGGCCTGCATCCGTGATGACATCACGCGCAATGCGGACATCCGCGCTGTTTTTGCCAGGCAGGTTAAACACCGGGTCGATGTTTGCCACCATCAAACGGCTAGGGGCTTCGTCCGCAATTTCGCGCCCATTGCCATCCACCAAAGGCGGGAGTGACCCCCGTTGTCCCCAAGGGGCATAAGCGGCCATCTTCACGACGACGCCGTGTGCCTTTGCCTGAGTGACAAAACGATTGATAAGATGATCCAGGTTGACGACAAAGCCTTGCTCATTCAGGCTAATAGCAATATTTTCAAAGTCGATGTAAATTGCGACGTTCTTCGACTGGATGCCGAGCAAAGTTTCCAGAGGTTGAAAGACAACATCTTCTGCGAATTCTGTCCCCTGTAACACATCATCAGACCCCCACATGCGGATGCGGGCGTTGCGAGTCATCTTTACCCGACGGATAACGGGTAATAAATCCTGGCTGGTCGTCGCCAGAATAAGTTCATTCACAGGGTCGGGATCATAGGAAAAATAGTGCATGATGAGCGCATCGGCCAGTGCATTACGCGGTGTCGCGTCGAACACTTCGTAGCCAGCCGCTACAAACACCTGTCGAGGGTCGACATTACGTTGCCATTCTACTTTATCCCAACTGGCAACAGCAATTGCTTTCAGTTTATCCGCACTTACAAGGCCAGCCGCCAAAGCCGCGCCACCGCGCAAACCTACTGCTAACTCCTGCAAGTCAATAATTACGCTTCGTGACCTAAAATGACCTAACAGGTCATCTAAATCCACAACAAGATAAGCCGCCATTTAATCATAGTCCTAATAAACTTACCTTAACGCTTATAGTCGGCTATACAGTCGGTCATACATAAAAGTTTTTGGGTTTACTGGCAAACACCTAGCCGTGCGTCAGGTTCAAAAAAACAAAAATTTATTTAAGTATATTATTTAGCGGATATTTAAATCAAAAAGATACCAATAATGTTTTCCATTATAGGCCAAAGTCCGTTAAATCATAGTTAGAAAGTTGCTAAATTCTATGGGGAGTATGGGGGCATGTGTGCGCCCCCATGAGAAAATGATTAGTAAGCCTTAGAAAAAATTGCCACACGCTCCGCCGTTTCGCCTGTCAGGAAGCAAGTGCCCTTACCGCCCGGTTGCTCCAACGGGAAGCACCGCAACGTCGCGCCGGTCTCGTCCTTGACGCGGCGTTCATCTTCGTTACTGCCCGCCCACCATCCACGCACCCAACCGCCTTTTTCCACGATTTGTTTTAGTTCATCATAGGTGCGGATGTCATGGGTATTAGAATCACGAAATTCTGTGGCTTGCCGGAGCATACTATCCTGGATATCTACCAGCAAATCACGCACCGTGCCCAATAAAGCATCCTGATCAATAAATTGCTTGCCTTCCCTGCCCGGCACATCCCGGCGCGCAAGGACAGCTTTGTTATTCTCAACATCTTTAGGGCCGACTTCCAGACGTAAGGGCACGCCACGCATCTCCCAATCGTTGAACTTAAAGCCGGGTCGCTCCTCACGGTCATCAACATGCACACGAATTCCGGCGGCGCGTAATTCCGCGACAAGGCGCGTCACCACGTCTAACACAGGGACTTTTTCATCATCGCTCTTATACACCGGCACAGCCACGACTTGAATCGGCGCTAGCTTAGGCGGCAGACGCAACCCCTGATCATCACCATGAGACATCACCACCGCGCCAACCATGCGCGTACTTACCCCCCACGAAGTTGTCCAGCAGAACTCCTCCACATTATCACGGGATAGATACTTAATGCCGAACGCTTTGGCGAAGTTCTGGCCTAAGTTATGGCTCGTGCCAGATTGCAATGCTTTAGTATCACGCATCATCGCCTCGATAGTATATGTACGCAATGCCCCCGCGAACTTCTCAATCTCGCTTTTTTGCCCCTTCACCACCGGGATAGCGGCCTCTGTATAACAGAAATCCGCATAAGCATCGAGCATTTGCATTGTTTCCGCTTGTGCTTCGTCGGCGGTGGCGTGGGCGGTGTGGCCTTCCTGCCACAAAAACTCGGTTGTGCGGAGGAATGGCCGCGTCCGCATTTCCCAGCGCACCACATTGGCCCATTGGTTAATGAGTAAAGGTAAGTCACGGTAAGATTGTATCCACTGGCTGAACGCCTCGCCGATGATGGTCTCCGACGTTGGGCGTACAACATAAGGTTCTTCCAACTGTTTGCCGCCTGCATGGGTGACGACGGCAAGCTCCGGGCTGAAGCCTTCCACATGCTCCGCTTCGCGGCGCAGGTAGCTTTCCGGGATGAACAACGGGAAGTATGCGTTTTGATGTCCGGTTTCTTTAAAGCGACGGTCTAGCCCGGCCTTGATGCCTTCCCATACTTCATAGCCATAGGGCTTGATGATGATACAGCCACGCACTGGCGACGGAGCCGCTAAATCTGCTTTATACACGATTTCGTTATACCACTTGCTGAAGTCTTCGCTTTGTGGTGTAACCGCTTGCGACGCCATAAATGTTATCCTTTTGTGTTTTTAATCAATATAGCTCGTCCAATTATATACAATGTTTTTTACAGTAACATGCACTTTGTCCGGGTATCAGCTTTACCCGGATTCAGCGCCGTCTTCCCATGTACGGTCATGATTAACCGCCAGCTTGTCCAACACTGCCTGACCTAAATCAATCTCGGTGATGCTGGCAAGTTGCATCAGATACAGCATAACGTCCGCTAATTCGGATGCTAACTCGGCACGGTCTTTAGCTTCATCCCGCCATTGGAAGTGCTCCAACACTTCGCCCGCTTCCAGCATTAACGAGATAGCAAGATTTTTAGGTGTCTGCGGCTTGGGGGAATTAGCACGATACCAACCTTTGCTTTCCACAAAGGCATGCATGGCTTCGGTCAATGTCTTGATGTCCATGTTTAGTAAGCGTTCCGGTTACGCCGGGAAACCGCCATAAGAATCGTCCGCAGGATGATTTTTATATCCAGCCACAAAGACCAGTTTTCGACATACCACAAATCATAACTGGTACGCTGAGAGATAGACGTATCTCCGCGTAAGCCATTCACCTGTGCCCAGCCCGTCATGCCCGCTTTCTCACGATGGCGTTCCATATAACGCGGGATTTTCTCTCGGAATTGCCGAACGTAATGCGGACGCTCCGGGCGCGGCCCAACAAGACTCATCTGCCCTAGCAAAACATTAATTAACTGTGGCAATTCGTCTAGCTCGGTCTTACGTAAAAATTTGCCCACACGAGTCACGCGGGGGTCATTTTTGGTCGTCCAGCCCGGCCCACCGGATTCAGCATCCGACCGCATGGAACGAAACTTAATAATCGGGAATGGGCGACCATCCAAGCCCATGCGAACCTGCGTGTAGAAAACGGGGCCTCTGCTTTCCAGCCGGATTGCGAACGCGATTAATAGCAGAATGGGCGACAGGAAGATCAGCCCAAAGAACGAGCCGAAGAAATCCAGCCCGCGCTTAAGGCTCAGCTTCCAGCCACGCAGGGCAATGTCACGCACCGTCAACAAGGGCGTACCGCCCAGGTCATCCACATTCATATCGCCAGCCATATACGCGAAGATGTCTGGATACACTTTAATATCCACACGCCCACGCTGGCACAACGTCACCAACTCGACAATTTCCGTGCGTCTGGCATCCGGCAGAGCAATAATCACCTGCTCCACGCCGTAATCGTCAATCACTTCGGGGATGTCATCATAGAGGCCGATAACTGGTATCCCGCCAACCTGCCCCTTAGGTTTAATGGTGCTATGCACCACGCCCACAATGTTATAGCCTAAATCCGGGTTGCCATTGATGCGTAGCGCGATATCACGCGCTACGCGCCCAGTACCAACAATCAACAGATTGTCACGGGCGATGCCACGCCGCCGCATACTTGCCGTCAGGATGCGGTGCGCCTCTCGGCCTAAAATCAGCAGAACCACGCTGAGTATCCACGAATAAAAGAACATCCCGCGCAGATAGTCCACGTCAAAGACCGTGTTTTTGAAGATGAGTTCCTGCATACCGCTTGCCATCACTAAGCCCACCGTCATCGCGCCGAAGATGTCGCGCGCGTTGTCAAAGTGGCTTATCGCCCGGCGTTGATGGTACAAGCGTGAAAAATAAAACACGATGACTACCGTGATAATCTGTAAAATCATGGTGGGCAAATAATCAACAAAAGGCTGTGCGGGGGAGATGCCAAAAACCGGCACATAAAACCGTGCGAGATACCCCAGCAGGAAGGCCGCGCACAACATGAAAATATCCGTCGCGTAAAGCAAAAACCCCAACACAGCCTTGATACGGTTGGAACGTGTTGTATCTAACTGTGTGCGCTCTCTTAAACGTTGGCGGCTTGCATCCGGGATTGTCTGATTTCGCCCCAAAGACCGCGACCACCCTTCAGCATCAGCCCCGTCATCACCAGCGAATGAAGCCACAACGGGGTCTTCGTCCGGTAGTGCTTGCGGTAGAATATCAGCATCGCTCGGTAGAACTCGAATTGTGCTTTCTTGCTTTTGCGGCTTGCGGCTCTTTTGATGTGCCATACGATGACCTCTGGATAATACATCACCTTCCAGCCCGCTTGTTTGGTACGGTAAGCCCAGTCTAAGTCTTCACCGTACATGAAGAACGTTTCGTCCAGCAGGCCGATTGCTTCGATGACTTCCCGCCTTAGTTGCATGTATGCGCCAACAACCGAATCCACCTCTAGCTGTTGGTTTTCATCAACATGCGTCATATTGTAGCGGGCAAAACGCGGACTTTTTGGGAATAATTTTGCCAGGCCAGAAAAATGATAAAACGCGATTTTGGGTGTCGGGAAGCTCCGGCGGCAGGCTTTATCTATCGTGCCATCTTCCAGCAAGAGCTTAGGCCCGGCCATGCCGACTTCTGGATGAGAGTCCATCATATTTATCATATCATAGAACGAATTGGGCGGAACTTCAGTGTCGGGGTTCAGCAATAGCGCATAGCGGGGTGCATCGGCGGCCACATCCCCTGCCCCGTGATACCCCAAGTGCCGCAATCCGAGATTATTCCCGTGTGAAAAACCGCCGTTTACCTCACTGACGATGAGTTCCGCCTGCGGGAAGTGCTGGCGCACCATCGCGGCGCTGTCATCCGTAGAGGCATTATCCACCACCACCACGCGAAAGCTAAAATCACCCGTGCTGGCGAAGACAGTATCCAAACATTTGCGAAGTAAATGTTGTGTGTTCCAATTGACAATAACAATCCCTAAGTCAGTCATTGTTATTTCCTCTTTTTATTTACTCTGCGCGGATTTTACCACAGAATATTTATCGTTTACAGCAGGCGGAACGGAGTATAGGGCAATCGCCTATTTCATAGCGGGGAGGGGACAAAGAAAAAGGGGGTGTGTGCCACCCCCATTAAGTGATTTACTGCATACCCCATTTGATTTCGTAAGCGGAGCGTGCTTTCTCCGGTGCGGGGTTGTCTATCATACGCACAACAAATGTTTCGTGCGGTTTCTTAAAGCGGGCGGCCATACCCCACAAAAAGCCATAGATAGCGTCTTCTGGATTGGGTGTGTTGTGGTATACGATGTAGTGTTGTTCCGCGACGACTTCGATGCTGTAGCCTTCTTCCGCCGGGATATTACGCAGATTAGCGTGATGAATGGCGTGCAGGGCGTTTAGTGCATCCGGGATCGTCTGGATAGCGTCTGGCATTGCGGCCTTCTGCACAACTTCGCGGCCAAAGGCCACAAATGCAGAGGAAGCGCCGCCAGCCATTGTGTCGTTCATTTCCTTTAGAATATCCATCCATAATTGATGGGGATACCACTTATCGGCGCTAATTTCCGTCAGACCGTGTTTGTCCAAAATGGGCTTGATGATGTCCGCTTGTAAGTTCTCCGAGAAGGCAATCATTGTTTGACCAATGACTTCTGCTTCTGGCGTACCCGCTACAAATGGTTGTGCGACATATTGACTCATTATTCACTCCTGGTGAAGCGTGATTATCAAATTCATTAGTTCTATCATATCCGGTGTAGACTTGATAAAAACGTAAGATAATCAAAAATGTACGAACCTTAACCTTCGGAAGTTTGTGCTGTTGGCAAAGTCCGCAGGGGCGCACCCCGTAAAGCGGCACGGGTAGCATTACGGTCATCCCAAGCGTGTTCCACCGTGCCAAAGCACATGCTTTGCTCGTGGCCTTTGCCACATATCATCACAATATCACCGGTATTCGCCATCTGGCACGCCTGATAAATCGCTTCGCCTCTATCCGGCACGCGGATGAACGTCTGCCCTTCTACCCCACCTTGCCGGATGCACCCTTGCGCCATCATCTCCAAAATGGCATCGAGCGATTCCGTGCGTGGGTCTTCCGCCGTGAGTACGGTCATATCCGCTATTTGTGCGGAAGTCTCGGCCATCATGCGGCGTTTTTCCACATCCCGCAGGCCAGCACTGCCAAACACCGCAATTAAGCGCCCGCCTTCAGCCAGCATGGTACGCCCGGCCTGGAGTGCCTGCCGTAAAGCGTTGGGTGTGTGGGCAAAATCCACAATTGCGGTAAAGTCCTGTCCTTCATCTATGCGTTCCATCCGGCCAGAGACACCTGTTACGGATTCTAACCCGGCGCGGATATGTTCATCGGACACACCCAACGCCCGCGCTAAGGTCAGCGCGGCCAGTGCGTTAAGCACATTAAACGCGCCAACAAGATGCAGTCGATAGGTTGCGCCATCTACATCAAAGCGCGTCCCGTCCGGGCGATAGCGGATATTTGTCGCCTGCACATCCGCACCAAAGCCTAACCCATACCGCAGAGTGACATCTGCCGGGATAGCGGCGAAGTCATCCGCGCTGGGGTCATCCGCGTTAATCACCGCGACGGTACGCTGTGGCGTATCTATCAACATGCGGAACATCAAGGCTTTGGCGTCACGGTAGTTCTCCCATGTCCCGTGATAGTCAAGATGTTCATGTGTGACATTGGTCATCACCGCCGCCTGGATTCGCGTTCCGCTCAGGCGCTTTTCCGCTAAGCCGATGCTGGTCATCTCCAGAACACAGTGCGTCAGGCCATTGTTTACCATTTGCGCGAGATAGGCTTGCACATCGGGCGCGTGGGGGGTCGTCACATGAAAGCCTGTATCCGCAATGGTTGCGCCTAAATCCGCCGCAATTGTGCTGATGTAGCCCGTCTTACCCCCCGTTGCGGATTTTAAAATACTATGAATCAGGGTACTGGTGGTCGTCTTGCCGTCTGTGCCTGTAATGCCGATAACAGTCAGGTGATGGGAGGGAAAGTCGTGATATGCGGCGGCTAACAGACCAATGGCGGCTTGTGGGTCTTGTACCTGAGCATAAGGCACTGGCAGATTTTTTATATCATCCGCACCGACAATCGCCACCGCGCCACGTTGGATAGCTTGGGCGATATAGTCATGTCCATCAACCGTCAGGCCACGCCGGGCTACAAACACCCCGCCGGGTTGAACCTGGCGCGTGTCTTCCACGATGGGCGCGGTGATGGTCACATCCTCGCCGTGACGAGCGATAAGTCCCGGCACAGCCGCTAATAAGCCTGCAAAGGTCTTCATGGGGTCAGTTGTCCTTCTGTCATCAACACAATAAACACAAAGAGCGTGCCGATTATACAACCAGCACGCTCTCATGTGTATCAGAGGTAGGTATTATACTTGCTTAGCTGATGCGCTCGGCCATTTCGTTCAGGTCACGGCGCACACTGCCATCAATCACACGGTCGCCAGCGCGGACGATAAGCCCGCCCAAAATGCTGGGGTTTACGGAGAATGTCACGTCGTCCGCGCCAATCTCTTGCTTGACCTTTGCTTGTTCAGCGTCGCTCAACGGCATCGCGCTAACTACTTCCACCGAGCCGGACAGTGATTTGACATCTGCCGGAACTTTGCTGAAGAAGTTGTTGACCAATGCCTGTTGTTTCTTCTCATCCAACGTTTCACCGAGCAGGCGTTGGGCAACCGCAATGGCGATTGTACTCACCTGAGCGCGCATCCCTGCCAGTTCCGCGTTGATTTCACCTTGTGCCGCAATGCGGGCGTCTTCGCGGATTTTGTCCGCTTCTCTACGGGCTTCCGCCTGGATACCCTTCGCCAGTTCCTCACCACGCCCACGCGCTTCCTCGACCACTTGGTTCGATTCTGTGCGGGCTTGTGCTAGGATCTTTTCCGCTTCGGTTTCCGCGTTACGACGAGCTTCCGCCGCCTTTGCCGCGTCTTCCAGCCCTTGTTCTATTTTGCGGGAGCGTTCATCTAACCGATTGGTCATCGGCCCCCACAGGAAGAACATCAGGAAGAAGAAGATTAAACCAAAGTTGACGACCTGCGCGATAAGGAAGCCGACGTTGATACCCAATGCCTCGAGTGGCCCGGCTTCTTCTGCCGCCAGTGCGGGGGAGACTGCGAACAGCATCACCAACACGGTCAGCATCAACACCAGTTTCTTGTTTATACGCATGTTCATCACCTCAACTAGAGCACGAAGACGATCAACAGCGCGACCACGAGAGCGTAAATGGCGATGGCTTCCGTAAACACGATTGCAAGAATCATGTTGGTCTGGATTTGCCCCGCCGCGTCTGGGTTACGGCCAATGGCTTGCATTGCGCCTTGTGCCAACAGACCGATACCAATGCCCGGCCCGATAGCGGCGAGCATCGCCAGCCCTGCACCAACAGCTTTAAGCCCGTCAGCGATATTCCCTTCAATCATGAGTGTTGCCTCCTAGATATGTGAATTCTCAAAGTATTTAATGTTGAACGTTCGGAAGGTCTGCATGGTCGGCGTGTTCTTCAGGGTGTGGGTGGTCGTCATGGTCACCATGATGGCTTTCCATCGCCTGCACACTGAATACCAGCGTCAACACTGCGAACACCAGTGCTTGTACCGCACCGATGATCAATTCCAGACCATAGATAACACCCGGAATAAGCATCGCCAAGATGAACGTTACCGCCATGAGTGCCACACCACCCGCAAACAAGTTACCGAATAAACGGAAGGCGAGACTGACGATTTTGCCGATTTCCGAGATAATTTCAATTATCCCGACGATGAAGTCAATCAAACCCAGCGGACGTTTGCCCGCATTGCCGACTGCACTCAGGTTAACGAACTTCTCAAAGTAAGCTGGCCCCAACGCCCGGACACCGTAGATTTGTACGATGACAACGGCGAGAATAGCAAGGCCGATGGTGAAGCTCAGGTCGGTTGCCGGGCCACGTAGGAACGGCGTAATGTGGAAGATGTACGGACGTGCATTGGTCGCTAACTGGCTTTCATTAAACACCAGTGTTGCACCCGGATAGCGGATTTGCGTCTGTGCTTCGTTGAGTTCCGGCGTAATAGCGTTGATTTCCGCATTGATGGCGGTCGCTTCTTCGCCTTCGGCTTCTTCCAGTTGGGCTTCCAGCGCGGCTAAGCGTGGCTGTAGCGTAGCGATGGTCTGGGCGCTGGCGGCGCGTTGCTCCGCGTAGCGTACATAGTTAATCGCTGTGCTGTAGTCTGTGCCAGTGATGGTATCCACACGGCCAGCAACAACCCCATCGGGATTTTCTTCCGCATCCGTCAGGTTACTTGCCACCAGCGCGGCGTAGGCCGCTTCCAGTTCAGCTTCGTCTTCTGTAGCGGGCAGTTGACCCAACAATGCGCCGAAGATTTCCGCGTTACGGTTAATCTCGGCGGCGGTTTCTACAGGGAAGCCGTTTTCTGGGATATATTTATATTTATAGTAATCATTACAGAGTGCTTCGGTCTCGGCGGTCTGCGGTGCGCCTGCATTGAGTGGTTCGTCCACCCACAAGCGGAAGGATTCGCCGAACGGGGTGTTCGAGCCACGAATCATCGCAAAGCCATTTTGACCATCGTACGCGCAGTGCATCTTACCGACAGTCTCTACACCTGGCAGTAGCTTCATATAGTTGGCTACCAGCAGGAAGAAGAAAATTGTTGCGACAAGATACCACAATGAGCGTGTTTTGCGGAATTTTTCGCCACCGATGCCGTCACAGAAGTTGCGGAACGTGGTGATGAACACTTCGAAACTACCCTGCCAACGACCGGGTACATCTCTTGTCCAGCCACGCGATACACGCCACAGGATGACAACCATCAGGACGATGAGCAAGTCGGTTACAATTGTACCGATGATCGTATTGGTCAAGTTCATGCCGAAGAAACCACCATAGACAACGGTTTCACCCGGAACTTCGATGACCGGAAGCGCAACTGCTGTACCGCCACTCGGCATAACACCGAACGTAATGCCCACACATGCGGCGACAAACAGCGCGAAGACGATCAAAAAGGCACAACCTCTTAAGCGAGGGTCCTTCACATCTGTCCTCCTCTCAAACTAAACACACGCACACTAATCAAGGTCTACCTCCTCTGTTTCCGATGATGAGTCGGCAATCACCGGCGGCGTAATGCGTTTAATCGCACGTAAGCTGATTTGTAGCATGGCATACAAGCTGAAGGGCACGCTGACGACCAACATTCCGAAGGTACACAGCCCGCGCTGGTCAAACCGTGTATCTAGCCACAAGCCAACCACCAACGCCACATAAATAATGATTACCGTTGCACAGCCAGCTTGACCAGCGACAGCGGCTAAACTGAGATTTTTTGCCCGCTGTTGGGCGTTTGTCTCGCTGTGTTTCATGCGGTTTTATAACAACGTCGAGAATTTTATCACAATTAAAAAGCGATTACCACGTTCTACATACAACCTTAAAGCGTGGTAATCGCTCTGGATTAGAATATCGGTAACGCGACAACGGCAACTTCAAACAATGCCGTTGCACCTTCCAGCGCCCAGTCAAAGAAGGGGCCGGGAATAATGCCCAGAATGAGTGTCATCGCCAGCGTAATACCAACCATCATCCGCGCCGGGACGCCAACGGTAATTGGCTTGTCTTCGTCTTCGCTCCGGTCAACGTACATGATCTTAATCACCATCAGGTAGTAGTACAAAGCGATAATCGCATTCAACACGCCGATGATTGCCAGCCATTCGAGATTGGCTTCTACTGCCGCCTGGAACAAGAAAAATTTGCCGATGAAGCCCGCCGCCGGAGGAATGCCCGCCAGCGAAAGCAGAGCAATCGTCATCGCCAGTGCCAGCATCGGGCTACGGCGACTAAACCCGGCTAAATCCGCGATAGTTTCACTCCCGGTAGATTCGGTGAATAGCACGACAATCCCAAATGCTAGCAGATTGGTGAAGGTGTACATCAGCAGATAGTAAGAAACCGCCGCGACGCTCTGTGCAGTCGCCGCCTGTAGCGCGGCCACGCCGATAAGGGTGTACCCGGCCTGCGCGATGGACGAATATGCCAGCATCCGCTTGATGTTACGCTGAGACAGCGCCAACACATTGCCCACCGTCATGCTGATGACGGAAGCGGCAATCATCAGACTGATCCAGAATTCTTCAATCACCTGCCCGTCAATCATCACGCCCTGCGGGAAGACTTCCACGAAGAACCGCATCAGCAGTGCGAAACTCGCCGCCTTGCTAGCGACACTCACGAAAGCCGTTACAGGAGTTGGAGCGCCTTCGTACACATCCGGCGTCCAAAAGTGGAAGGGAACGGCGCTGATTTTGAAGCCAAAGCCGACAAACACCAGCACGATTGACAGCACAACAGGCACGAGATTATCCGCCATCGCGCCACTGGCAAAGTAAGCGGCAATTCCGCTAAGGTTGGTTGTGCCCGCGAAGCCGTATAAAAAGCTGAAGCCATACAACATAATCGCGGAGGCAAACGAGCCAAACAGGAAGTACTTCATACCGCTTTCTACCGAGCGCCCATCTTTACGACTAAAGGCCGCTAAGACGTATAACGGGATAGAGGTTGTTTCCAGCGCGACAAAGACCATGATGAGGTCGCCAGAGGCACTCATCAAACATGCACCCAGCGTAGAGATGATGATGATGAGGTAGAACTCCCCTTTTTGGCCGAGTTCCTTTGTGCTGGCCGCGATGAGCGATGTAATCGCCCCTGCCAGCAGAACCATCACCTTAAAAATTTGCGCCAGGCTATCATGGCGCACCATACCACCCCAGAATTCTTCGCTACCGGGTGCTGGGTTCCATATAATAGGGGTAGCGGCCAGCGCCAACATGCCGAAGAACGACACATACGCTATATTACTGCGGCGCTCCCCCTGCAAGTAGACATCCAGCGCCAACACCACTATCGCCAAAATCATCAGGCCAAATTCTGGCGCGATTGCTGGCAAGCTTTCAAGAAAGTTGAATTCCACGTTACATCCCTCCCAGCATAGCGATAACCGGACGCACGCCGGACTCCACCATCGGGGCCATGACGGATGGGATGATACCCACCACAATCAGCGGCACCCCCAGCAAAATCAGAATAACCCGGTCTGTGATTGTGATGTCCCCGACATCGTGGAAGCGTTCTTCATTAAATGTGCCGAAGAACACCTGCCCCGTCACGCGCAACACATAAGCCGCCGTGACGACAATCGCAATTGCCGCGATAATGACCAGAATTGAATAGTAGTTTGTTAAAGTCAGTGAGCCAATCGAAAGCGTGATTGAATCCGACGCGGCAAACATCCCCATAAAGATAGGAAATTCCGCGATGAAGCCGCTTAAACCCGGCATCCCCATACTCGTCAGACCACCGACAATAAACGCGACTGCCACCCAGGGCATTCGCTTAACGAAGCCGCCAAGACTGGGAATATCCCGCGTATGTGCGCGATCATACACCATGCCCACACAGCCGAAGAAGAGCGCGGTCATCGCCCCATGACTGAACATCTGCAACCCTGCGCCCGTATAACCGACGATGTTCATGGACGCCCAGCCCATGCTCACCAAACCCATATGGCTAACGGAGGAAAAGCCGATAACATACTTAAAGTCGCGTTGGCGGAAGGCGATAAACGCGCCTAACACCACGTTGATAAGCGTCAGGAAGACAATCCACGGCAAATGCGCCTGTGCGCCCTCCGGCAATAGCTGGACGCTCAAGCGGAGCGCGGCATATGCGCCTAGCTTCATCAGCACGCCAGCATGGATCATCGAGACTGCCGTCGGTGCGGCTACGTGACCATCCGGCGACCAGTTGTGCAACGGGAACATACCCGCCAGGCTAGCAAACCCGATGAAGATGAACGGGAACCAGAACTTAGCGAAAGTTAGTGCTTCTGAGCCAAAGTAACCGCCCTGGTCAAACGCGCCTGCATCCGCCGCTAATGTCAATTGGCGGATGTCAAAGCTCATTGTGCCTGCATCCTGCCCGACAATACCAAAGGCTTTAGCCGCCTCTAATACAGCCGCGCCTTCCGCACCACTGAAGAAGCTATCGGCTAACAGCACCATCGCAATCGCGCCGACAAAAGCCACCACAGAGCCAATCAGGATATAAAGCGTTAGCTTCATCGCGGCATATTCTCGGAGCTTAACCCATCCCCACCCTGCGATGAGCAAGTACATCGGGAAGATGGCTAACTCATAGAAGAAGAACAGCAGGAACATATCCACAGCGACGAATACGCCATAAACGCCCGCAACCAGCAAGAGGAAGAAGGCCATAAATTCGCGGATACGGTCTTCGATACGCCACGAAATCAATACACCAGCGACAGCGACCATGCCCGTTAACAGCACCATCGGGGCGCTTAAGCCATCTACGCCGACATGATAACTAATGCCAAGCGGGGCAATCCATGTGTATTTTTCCTCGAAGGCCAGCCCATGCTCAAAAAGCATACTACCGACAAAACCGGCATATTCCGGGAAGCGTTCAAATGTGGCAATCTCCGCCGCGCTGAAGGCATCAAGCCCTTCAATCACAGTGAGGTCAATCTCGCCTGTTTCTACATACTGCGCGTTTAACTGCCCCCAGATACCCTGCCGGGCAATCAAGCCGCTATCCCCACCGACTTCGGCATTGTAGCCAAAGTACACAAAACCGGACAGCACCAGCAACACCGCCGCCGTCGTGATGGCGATGCCGCGTATCAAATCGCGCTGTTTTTCATCCATAAACAGGATGATAACGGCGGCGAAGACCGGGATGAAGATGATGGCACTAAGAACCGGGAACGAAAAGGAATCAATCATCTCTATCCTATCCTGTTAAAATCCGTTCATCATCCGCGTAATCGAGTCGTTGATGACAGGTAAAATCCAATTCGGGAAGATACCAGTCAACAGCATTAGCACCATTAAGGGCGCAATGGCGACAACCTCACGCAGTTCGATTTCGAGGCGGGTATCCCGCCATTTCATATTGAATGGGCCATGTAATGTAGCGCGGATGCCCTTGAGGATGTAAGCGCCGGTAAACAGCAGACCAACCATCGACACAGCCGTTAACACCGTGAAGACCGGCCAGCTACCACGCACCACAAGGAATTCACTCACAAAACCATTTAAGCCCGGCAAGCCCAAGCTCGCCATACTGGTGAAGATAAAGATGCCGCCATAGATGGGGGCTTTAACCCACAGGCCGCCATATTCGCGTAAGTCGCGGGTGTGCGTCTTGTGATAGATTGCGCCTGCCAACAAGAACATCCCGGCAGAGCTAAGGCCATGATTAAACATCTGCAAAACCGCGCCGTTCCCGGCGATGATGCCATCCTGCCCGAACTCGGTCAGCCCGTCCACATACATCTGACCATAAGCGACTGCCATCGCGGCAATGCCCAGCGCGACAAACCCCATGTGATTCACCGAGCTATACGCAACCAACCGTTTAATATCGTTTTGACCAAACGCGGCGAACGCGCCTAAAACGATGCCGAGCATCGCCAAAAATGCAAAGAAACCCGCCACTGTAAAGGTCAGACCGAAGATGTCCATTTGCGACACCCACACATCCGGGAAGAACGGGATAACCAGACGGATGAAGCCATAAGCGCCTAGCTTGAGCATAACCCCTGCCAGCAACATAGAGCCTGCCGTCGGTGCTTCACCGTGTGCATCCGGTAGCCATGTATGGAACGGCCACACGGGGACTTTAATACAGAATGCGACAAAAAAGCCGATGAACGTCAGTGCCTTGATGGTGCCAACATTCGCGCCCAAGAACAAGCCATCGTTGGCGTATTCACCCGCAGGCCAAATGACCGATAACGTGGCGATGTCAAATGTGCCAGCCGTCCAGCCGATAAGCTGAGTGGCTAACAACATGCCCAGCGTACCGCCCATCGAGTAGATGAAGAACTTGGTCGAGGCGTATTTACGGTTAGACCCGCCCCACTCGCTAATCAAGAAGTAAATGGGCACAAGGCTGAGTTCATAGAATAAGAAGAAAATCATCAAGTCCTGCGCGACAAAAACACCCATCAAGCCTGTCTCGAAGAACAGGAGCAAGGCGAGATGTATCTTCGCACGGTCTTCAACTTCCCAACTGATTAAAATAGCCAATGGAACAAGAATGGCCGTTAGCAATACCATAGAGGCACTGATGCCATCAATGCCTACATGCCACGACGCACCAATTAGGCTAAACCATTCCACCTCAGAGACAAATTGATAGCCCGGCACCGTGCGGTCATATTCAAAAAAGACAATGGTCGCTAATACGCCAATCCCCAGCGAAATTGCCAGCGACACCCAACGCGCTAACCATTTATTGTTATTTGGCAACGCGATGACCAGCAACGCACCCAACGCCGGAGCGACGATAAGCACGGATAGCGGGTCAAGGCCGAATACATCAAGCGTTTGCATAAAACCCTACACTCCCCCGCCTAGCCACCAGCCGCAAGGCTGGTAGATACAACCAAAACAAAGCCGATAATCAGCGCGGCCAGCAGAACCAAGATGAGGTACTGTTGCACGCGCCCGGTCTGCACACGGCGCAACCATACGCCAAAGTGCCCGACACCCTGCGAAATCCCATCACCCACGCCATCAATCAACCACAGGTTGAAGGCCTTCAGCAAGTCACCGGTGAAGTTGCCCGCTACTGCCATCAGGTGAATAAACCCGTCGATGATGCCCTTATCAATGAAGGTGCTCACCACAACGCGGGAGAACCACTGCGACGGACGGACGAAAATGATTTGATAGAGTTCGTCGATATAGTACTTATTCTGTAGTAATGTATAAATGCCCGGCGCAAGGATGCGCTTCATCGGGTCTTCTTCGCCCGCTTTTAATGGGTTGCGTCCATACATCAGGTAGCCCAAGCCCAAGCCCCCTAGCGCTACCCCAAAGGACACCAATACAGGAATCCAGTTAAACGGCGGCTTGCCCGGTTGGATTTCCGGCAGGAGCGAATACTTCACAAAGTCGAAGAAGGGGTTGCCATTGGGCGCTAGAACTGCCCCGAAGATGGGGAATTCCGGCGGCACACCCACAAACCCCGCAAAGATTGCGAAGAACGCCAGAATAATCAAGGGGAGTTGCATGGTAATGCTAACCACATTACGCGGCCCGCCGAGTCCGGCGTGCTTGGCTTCTTCGGTACGCGGTTCACCCAGGAAGGTCAAGCAGAGTTGACGCGCCGTATAGAACGCCGTGAGGAAGGCGGCAATGCCTAACATCACAAAAACGTAGAAGTGAATACCACTCGAGTAATCCTGGAAGATGTACCACGCATCCGCGAGAATCTCATCTTTTGACCAGAAGCCCGCCGTAATCAACGGGAAGCCCGCCAATGAGATACCCCCGATAATGAATGTGAGCGCCGTCACCGGGATGCGATCTTTCAATCCGCCCATGTTCATCATATCTTGGGGGTCAAACGGCTGGTCATCCAGACGACTACGGGGATACTCCAGATATTCTTCATCTTCATGTACTTCTACAGGATGCTCTTCATCATGACTATGGTGGTCGTGGCTGTGGTGGTCGTCATGTCCATGTTCATGATGATGCTCATGAACGTGATGCTCACCATGTTCCATCGCGTGGATGACGGAGCCAGATGCCATAAATAGCAGAGCCTTGAAGAAGGCGTGCGTAATAAGGTGGAAGAAAGCCGCGATATAAGCCCCGATGCCCAACGCCGCCATCATAAACCCAAGCTGGGAAATTGTGGAATAGGCCAGTACACGCTTAACATCATTCTGTGTAATAGCAATCGTCGCGGCGAACAACGCGGTAAAGCCACCCACCACCGCCATCAATAGCAGAGGCGCAGTCATTTCGCCATTATGCGGATGCCCGCCTGCCTCAAACAACGGATACATCCGCACGATGGCATAAATACCGGCGGAAACCATCGCCGCCGCGTGAATCATCGCGCTAACAGGCGTGGGGCCTTCCATCGCGTCCGGCAACCAGACGTGGAACGGGAACTGTGCTGATTTGCCGATGGTGCCGATAATCAGGAAAATACCAATCAGTCCTGCCGCGCTAAGCCCCAACCCGCCAAAGATGATGGCGTTGGTACTGGCGGCAAAGTCCAGGAATTCCGCGTTATAAAGCACTTCGCGGAAGTTCAAAGTCCCGAAACCGTAAAAGTCGTAGGACAAGGTGTATAAATAAGCGATGCCAAGTAACATAATGACATCAGCAACACGGGTCACGGTAAACGCTTTAATCGCGGCGTTGTAGGCGCTTTTCTTCTCGAACCAGAAGCCAATGAGCATGTATGAACACAAACCCATGACTTCCCAGCCCACAAACAGTAGCAGAAGGTTATCCGCTACCACCAAAGTGAGCATAGCACCTGCAAACAGCGAAATAAGGCTGAAGAACCGCGCCTGACGCGGATCGTGTGCCATGTAGCCGATACTATAGATGAAGATACACACCACCGCCAACGGCACCATAAATAACATGACCGCCGTCAGTGGGTCTACCAGAACCCCCATACGGAAGACTTCCAGCCCAACGCTGAGCCAGTCTACCGCACTAGAGAAAATCCGGTCATCAAGGCCAAATTGATTAATGCTGATGGCCTCAAAGAAAACAACAAGGCTCATCACCCAGGCGGCAACAGCACCCGCCATGCCGACGATGATGCTCAGGACGCGGCTTTGTGGTGTCACCACCGGAACGTCCATGCCGTCATAATCGGGATGATGCCCGCCGTATTCGTGGTGGTCAGTCGCCGGAACAAGGCGGCTACGGTTCGTGATTAATGTGATAATCAAGAAAGCCAGTAACGGCCCCACCGGGATTAACCAGGGCAAATAATTGATGTCGCTGAAATTAACCATGCACGCTAACCTTTACCATCTCAGCATGTCAACATCTTCGACGATAACGGACTGCCGACTGCGGTACACGGCAATAATAATCGCCAGTCCCACCGCCGCTTCCGCCGCCGCCACCACAAACACAAAGGCGGCGAAGGCTTGCCCGGTCATACTGGGCATAGTCTCGTTAAAGCGCCAAAAAGCGACAAGGTTAATGTTGACCGCATTAAGCATCAACTCCACACTCATCAAAACAGCAACCGCATTCTTACGTGCCAACACGCCAAACGCACCAATACAAAACAAGGCGGCGGCTACTGTCAAGAACATCCAAAGCGGGGGTATCATGTTCTGCTCGTCCCTTCCGTTAGTTGTCTTCGCGAGCGATGACAATGGCCCCAATCATCGCCGCCGTCAGCAGAATAGAGGCGACTTCAAACGGCAATACATACTGATCGCCACTCACCAGTGCTACCCCTAAATCTTCCGTTGTGCCAACCACGCTGGAAAGTGGCTCGCGTACTTCCCCCCATAAAGGCAGGACGACAGCGACCAAAATCAGCGCGAACAACGTCACAACAGCCAAAGCGGATAACCAAATCTGTTTATTAAAACGCTCGGTGATATTCGTCATACTGCGCGTTAACATCACCGCGAAGGTGAACAAAATACCAATCGCGCCGATGTAGACCAGCACCTGCACCGCCGCCAAAAATGGCGCGCTGAGCAAGACAAAGAAGCCCGCCACACCGAACAAACTCACCACCAGCCACACCGCACCACGCACAAGGTTGCGGCTAACCACAACACCAATCGCACCGCCCAGCGTGAGTATCGTAAAGAGGCCAAAGGCGATTGCCTCCCAGCCCAAGTCATTGAATGTCATCGTCAGCCTCTCTAATCACCTGCTGTAGCCGGTAAAAAGTCGCCCTGTTCGCTCATCCGCTCCCGGCGGAAGCGGTTTCGCATGATGGTTAAAATACCGACAAACAACAGCACATTCCCCAAAAACAGAATTGCAGTCTGCGGGATATTATCCACAAAGTTCTGCGGATTATTGGGTGCAAGGCCAGCCTCACGCACGATCATCAGCAACAGCGCGGTGATCAGGACGTTAACGACGGCCACCGGCACAAGGAATAACCAGTTAAAAATCATCAGTTGGTCAATCCGCACACGGGGGAGTGCATTCCGCATCAAGAGCGACAGGAAGTACCAGAATGACGCCTTAAGTAGCAGATAAAACAGCCCCAACAACGGAATCTGGTCGGTAAACGGGCCAATGTAGCCACCCGTGAACAAAACCGACATCAGCACCCCGTTCGTAAAAACGTGCATAAATTCGCCTGCGAAGAACATCGCAAACTTCATGCCGGAGTATTCAATATTAAAGCCAGCTACCAACTCGGATTCAGCTTCGAGTAAGTCGAAGGGTGCGCGGCCTGTTTCCGCTTGTGCGGATATAAAAAACAAAAGCGCCGCAATGGGCGCACTGAACACAAACCACATCCCGGCCTGAGCTTCTACGATGCCT
The DNA here is from genome assembly GCA_036734085.1 of Aggregatilineales bacterium. Taxonomy (GTDB): domain Bacteria; phylum Chloroflexota; class Anaerolineae; order Aggregatilineales; family Phototrophicaceae; genus J038. Next base: position 10,629 of record DAIMZF010000016.1, on the reverse strand, counting down.
ACCATACTCATCGTACCCGCCAACATCACAGGGATGAGCAGAGCCAGAGCCAACGGCACTTCGTAGCTAATCAACTGGGCGACGACACGAAACGCACCGAGCAACGCATATTTGTTATTGCTAGACCACGCCGCTAAAATAACAGCCAATGTGCCCAAAGACCCCACCGCGATGACGTACAGCGCCCCGATGCTTAAATCCACACCGACATGAATCGGCGTTAGCGGGATAACCGCCCAGATGAGCAACACGGACATCACGCTGACAACCGGCGCGGCATGATAAATCAGCTTATCCGCGCCCGCAGGGGTAATGTTCTCTTTACCAAGCAACTTCACCACATCCGCAATCGGCTGGAGCAACCCAAATGTGCCAACACGGTTGGGGCCGATGCGGTCTTGCACACGGGCGGCGAATTTACGTTCCACCCAAATCAATAAGATGGTGACCAAAAGCGGAAAGGTCGCCACCAGGACAACACCCAAAAACACGCTTAAAAAGTTTGCTATCTCAATCGGCACGCCGAGCGAACGAGAGAGACACGGTGCAAACGTGTTGATGATATTTTCACACTGCATCCGCTACCCCTTTACACCCATTTCAGCGCGTCTTTACGCCAGGCGTAAAGTAACGCATCAGTCAGCAGGAAGATAAACAAGAAACCGGCGGCAAAGCCGAACCACGATAGCTGACCGTAGGCAACCGCCCAAGGGAACAGGAACACCATTTCCACGTCAAAGATTAGGAAAATCAAGCCGTAGATATAGTATTGCACCTTAAACTGAACCCACGTATCCCCCACCGTTTCTACACCACATTCGTAGGTAGCTTGTTTGATGGCATTCGGCTTATTCGGGCTAAAGACACTGCCCAGCACAATAGGAAGCGTGGGCAATAGAGGTGCCAACACAAAGAAGACACCGATAAAAGCCCATTCGTTTAAAACATCCATGGAGCGTTTACTCCCGCGAAAGTGACTAACATCTCAAGACATATTGCAAAGTGATTGCGCCCTTTATCACAAGCGTGGTTAGTATAGCATTACCAGCCCAAGCCCGCAATAATTTAGGCAGATTTGATGAAACAAACCCCACTCCGACGGATTGTAGCACATCGTACCCCCATCCGAAAGACCCGCCGAACAAGGTTAATCTGCTTATTTAAGCACATCTGAACCGTTTCGTTCATTTAATATTGTGCCCGTAAATGTTAGTACGCTGGGTGTATTATTTATCGTTTTGACAGGGCAAAAACAGATGCGTGGAGCAACCGTACTGCAATCATGTGGCAATCGGCATGATTGCGTATTGTTTTTATCACCCGCCTTTTTGTAAGCTGATTGTTGGTCAGTCCACCAACCAGAAAGCGTCACGCTGATGCAAACGACAGTTACACCCCAACAATGGGATTCATTCGTCCGTGCCCAACCCCGCGCCCATGCCCTGCAACTTTATGCATGGGGGCAACTTAAGGCCGCTTTTAGTTGGGAAGTTGTGCGCGTGAGCATCCAAGATGAAGGCCAAAATATCATCGCCGCCGCGCAGATTTTGCTCCGTGCTTTGCCGTTACGCTTAGGTAAGATGGCCTATCTGCCTATGGGGGTTTATGCGCCGCCTCAACACACGGCGGATTTATGGCAAGCCATCCACAAGGCCGCACGCGCACACGGCGCACGGTTTCTCAAATGGGAGCCGGGTATTTACGGCACAGATGAACCCGTGCCAGATTTTGAGCAACTCGGTTTTCGCCCTAGCCCACAGACCATCCAGCCGCCCAATACCCTTTTGATTGACCTTGACGCGGATGACGACACCCTACTCGCACGCATGAACCAGGGGACGCGGCGAAAAATCCGCACGGGAGACAAAAAAGGGGTGCGCTTTTATCAGGGGACGGCGGCGGATGTCGGCGCATTCACCGCCATGATGCAGACCACCGGAAGCCGGAATGAATTTGGCGTACATACCGCAAGCTATTATCAGATGGCCTTCGATTTATTCGCCGCCGATGATACCGCCGCGTTATTTATGGCGGAACATGAAGGGGATACGCTCGCCGGAATTATGGTCTTTGCTGTTGGCACGGGCGCGTGGTATCTGTACGGCGCATCGTCAGATGTTAAGCGCAATTTGATGGGCACTTACGGCGTGCAATGGCAGGCAATCCAGTGGGCGCGGGAAAAAGGTTGTGCCTACTATGACCTGTGGGGCATCCCGGACGCAGATGAGGCCATGCTTGAAGCCCAGTTTGAAAGCCGGGCGGATGGACTGTGGGGGGTGTATGGCTTTAAACGGGGCTTCGGTGGGCGCGTGGCGCGTTCAGTCGGCGCATGGGATTATGTTTACAACCCAGTCATCTATGCCGCATATAAAGCCGCGCTCCGGCTGAGGGGTTAAACCATGAAAATTACCGCACAGGCCATCACTAAACGCGACGAGTGGAACACACTATTAGCCTCTCTGCCTTATGCCCACATCCTGCAAACATGGGAATGGGGAGACTTTAAACGCGATACCGTCGCATGGAGGCCGGAACGCCTGGCGCTCTATGCTGATGGCGTGCGCGTGGGTGCGGCGAGTATGCTCACGCGCAAAGTTGGCCCGTTGACTGTGATGTATTGCCCCAAAGGCCCGGTGATTGACTATGGCGATATTGAACTAACAAGCGCCGTGCTGGATTATCTGCAAGATTTAGCGAAAAGTCGCCGCGCCTTATGGTTGAAGATTGATGCAGACGTTATCATCGCCACAGGTGTACCGGATGAAGCGGATGATTCCGCACAACCCGACGGACAAGCCTTGATGCAGACCCTAAAAGCGCGCGGGTGGTGTTTTTCCGGTGAGCAGGTGCAATTCCGCAACACAATGACCCTAGATTTAAAACAGGATGAAGAAGCGTTGCTCGCCGGGATGAGCCAGAACACACGGCGCAAAATCCGCACGGCGGAAAAGAAAGGCGTTAGCATCCGCGCCGCGACTGTTACGGATTTACCCATATTGTATGCGCTGTATCAGGCCACAGGTCAGCGTGATGGCTTCCTGACGCGCCCACCAGCCTATTACGAAAAAGCATGGCGAGACTTCATGCAGGCCGGGTTAGCTCATGCGCTCATCGCGGAGGCGGAAGGCGTGCCGATTGCCCATGTGATTCTGTTCCACTTTGGGCGCATCTGCTGGTATTTTTATGGGGCGTCCTCTAACGAAGAGCGCCAACGGATGCCTAATTATCTACTCCAATGGGAGGCGATGCGCTGGGCAAAAGCACAGGGATACACCCAGTATGATATGTGGGGCGCGCCGGATGTTTTCGACGAATCCGACTCGATGTGGGGCGTGTATGAGTTCAAGCGCGGCTTTCGCGGCGATGTTGTGCGGCACATGGGCGCATGGGACTACGCACCCAACCCCCTGCTGTATCGGCTGTATGCGGATTGGTGGCCGCGTATCCGAAACCTGATTCGTCGGTTAAAATGAAGCATAGAAAAATCATTTTATTAAGGATATTTTATGCACACACCAATCGAGCAGAAGATTATCCGCACTAATGGTATCGCGTTAAACGTCGCATTGGCTGGCCCGGTGGATGGCAAACCGTTAATTCTGTTGCATGGCTTCCCGGAATTCTGGTATGGCTGGCGACACCAAATCGACCATTTAGCCAGTCTCGGCTTCCGGCTATGGATGCCCGACCAACGCGGTTATAACCTGAGCGATAAGCCACAGGATTTATACGATTATCGCGTTGACGAGATGGTGATGGACACCATCGGCCTGATGAGCGCCACCGGGCAGGAAAAAGTCTTCATCGCCGGGCACGACTGGGGCGCGATGGTGGTGTGGTGGTTGGCCTTGCGCCACCCGGAAAAAATCGAGCGGATGGCGATTTTAAACGTGCCACATCCGCGTGTTTTCCAGCGTCATTTGCGTTATAACATCAAGCAAATGGTCAAAAGTGTGTATGCGGGGTTTTTTCAAATCCCGTTTTTGCCGGAGCGCCTGCTGACGTTGGCCGATGGCAAGCCATTTGCACGGTTCATAAAAATGAGCGGCTTAAAGAATACGTTCAGCGATGAAGATTTAGACCGCTACCGCGAAACATGGCAACAACCGGACGCGATGCGCTCTATGCTGAACTGGTATCGGGCTTACCTGCGTTACGCCCCACCCGCCCCTAAAAGCTGGCGCATCAAGCCTAAAACTCTGCTGATATGGGGCAAGAAGGACATCGCGCTCAGTAGTGATATGGTCGAGCCAAGTTATGACCTGTGTGATAACGCAGAACTCGTGTGGCTGGAAAAAGGGTCACATTGGGTACAGCACGATGAAAAAGAACGTGTCAGCCAATTATTGGGGCAATTCTTCTCATGAGCATTCAAGCGCAACTTACACACATCACGACGGCCATCAACGGGATTGACATGCACATCGTTCAGGCTGGCCCTGTAGATGGCGAACCGTTGATTTTGTTACACGGCTTCCCGGAATTCTGGTATAGCTGGCGTAACCAGATTGATGCGCTCGTCGCCGCCGGGTTCCGCCTTTACATCCCGGATTTACGCGGTTATAACCTCACCAGCAAGCCACCGGAAGTGGCCGCATACAGCCTGGATGTATTGGCGGATGACATCCTAGCATTAATGGATTTTATCGGTGTAGATCGCGGCAACGTCATCGCCCATGATTGGGGTGGCGGCTCCGCATGGTGGGCGGCTAATCGCACACCGGAACGTTTTAAGCGCCTCGCAGTGTTGAATATTCCCCATCATACCGCGTTCAGCCGTGCGCTGAAGAACAACCCGCAACAGCGCCGCCGGAGCTTATACATGGCGTTCTTCCAGACGCGGCTAGCCGGCTTTGTAGTAAACGTATTCGATGGCGCACTGCTTAAGGGATGGGCGTTCGGGTTTGGGGATAGCACCGCGTTCACGCCGGAAGATTTGAAGCTCTACAAACAAGCCTGGAAGCAACCGGGTGCAACACGCGGAATGCTCAACTGGTATCGAGCAGTGCGTCAAGCGCCACCCCAACGCCTGACAGACCCACGCATCCAGCCGCCTACTTTGCTGATATGGGGCAAGCAGGATAAGGTCATGTTGCCGGAACTCGCACAAGCCAGCATTGAATTATGTGATGATGGGCGGCTGGTCTACATCGAAGAAGCCTCGCATTGGGTTCAGCACGAAGCACCGGAAAAAGTGAACCAACTGTTGATAGACTGGTTTAAAGAATAAAAGAACAGGTGCAATAGTCTATTTGTATTGCACCTGTTTTATGCTGTGTTTATGTTCGTTCTACGGGACTTCCCAGCCACCCGCGACAGGCAAGACGTGTCCGGTCACGAATGATGACCCGTCGGACAGCAACCATAAAACCGCGCTGGAGACTTCCGGCGGTTCTCCGATGCGGCCTATGGGGTGGAAGGTTGACATATAAGCTTCGGCTTCCGGTGTGCCGCCAGAGAAGCGATTATACATGGGTGTGCGGATAGACCCGGGACACACCACATTCACGCGGATATTCTGCTTGGCATATTCCAGAGCAGTTGTTTTGCTCAGGCCAATCATAGCGGCTTTGCTGGCAGTATAGGCAGGCAGACCGGGAAAAGCAATCACACCAATCACCGATGACACATTCACAATCGCGCCGCCGCCATTGTCCAGCATGTGTGGGATGACTGTCTTCATCAGATACCATGTGCCCATTAAGTTGGTGTTCACAACAGCCTGGAAGTTTTCCTCTGTACAGTCTACGGTATTGGCAACCACACCTTCCAGCCCGGCACTATTCACCAGATAGTCAATTTTGCCATGTAAAGCCAGTGTTTGCTTCACTATGGCTTCAACCTCAGGCAGACTGGTGACATCACACACGATGTAAGTCACATCGCCGTATGCCTTAAGTTCGCTAAGGGCTTTTTCTCCATTGGCTCTGTTGCGCCCGCCGATAACAACCTTCGCACCCTGTTGTAATAGTTCCTTTGCGGATTCATAACCAATACCCAGTGTGCCGCCCATCACCAAAGCGACTTTCCCCGCAAAATCAGCCATTGATACATCTCCCTATTTATATAATTTACAAACTTTATAAATCTTAATGAATAGTAACCAGATACCAACAGAATTTCAACAAAACGGGCGCTTATTGTTTTCTTATCTTTTAAAATCGTGGCATCATGTCGGGTATCTGGTAAAATCAAATCATCGTTTAATTAAATGAATTGACTCAAACAACATTTTTTGAGGAAAGGTCAACAATGAGCTACGCAATTCATAAAGCCGTTGTCATCGGCTCTGGCACGATGGGCGGCGGTATCGCTACGCTGTTGGCAGGCGTCGGCGTGGAGGTGCTTCTGCTGGATATTCCTGCAAAGGACACCCAACCCGGCGACCCGCCCCACAAGCGGAACGCGATAGTCCAAAATAATCTTAAAAGTTTACAGAAGATGCGTCCGGCACAATTATTTGATGAAGCCGTATTAGACCATGTGAGCATCGGCAATATTGACGACGACTTACACAAGGCCGCCGATGCCGACTGGATTATTGAAGTTGTGGTGGAACGTCTGGACATTAAGCAGTCGCTGATGGGCAAAATCGCGGAAGTCGCCAAGCCCAACGCCATCATCACCACCAATACATCGGGCATCCCCATTCATAACATCGCGGAAGGGTTAGGCGATGGCTTCACGCGGCGTTTTATGGGCACGCACTTCTTTAATCCCCCGCGTTACTTACGCCTACTGGAAGTCATCCCGCATAGTAACACCGACCCCGCCGTTGTCGAATTCATCAAAGAATTTGCGACGGTCAAACTTGGCAAAGGGGTTGTCATCGCTAAGGACAAGCCTAACTTCATCGGCAATCGCTTTATGTCGATGGTGGGAATGCAGGCCATGAACTATGCGTTAGACAATGGCTACACCGTCGAAGAAGTGGACGCCATCACCGGGCCGTTGATTGGCCGCCCAAAAACAGCAACATTCAACCTGAATGACCTTGTAGGCTTTGACATCGCGGTGGGTGTTGCCCGCAACTTGTACGACGCCATCCCCGATGACCCGCAACGTGAAGTCCTTGCACACGAAGGCGCGAAGCAACTTTCCGACTATATGTTGGAAAACAATATGCTAGGGCGCAAATCCGGCAAGGGCTTTTACGAGATGCGTAAAGGCGAAAGCGGTAAGGAACTGTGGGCGTTAAACCTGCAAACCAAAGCTTACGAGCCACCCACCAAGCCGCGCTTTGATAGCGTCGGGCAATACCGCAAGGTAGAACCCACCGGCGAGCGCATCCGCTTGATGATGAATGCGGATGACCGCGCCGGGCAGTATCTGTGGCATCACCACGCTTTTTATCTGGCGTATGCGTCGCACCGTGTGCCGGAAATTACAGAGAATATCGTCAACATCGACAACGCCCAAAAATGGGGATTTAGCCACGAGATGGGGCCGTTTGAAATCTGGGACGCCATCGGCGTAGCGGATACCTTGCCCAAGTTTGAAGAAGCGGGCTACCCTGTCGCAAGCTGGGTGAAGCAAATGCTGGACAAAGGTTATAAGACCTTCTACCAACGCGATGACTCCGGAAAGGTCGTTGGTTACTTTGATGTCACCCGGTTAGATTATGTGCCTTTGGCACACGATCCGATGGAAATTACCATTGCGGATTTACGGGCAGATGGAAAAACGCTTGCCAGCAACGAAGACGGCGCAGTGCATAACTTAGGCGACGGCGTGCTGTTATGGGAGTTCACCAGTAAGCAGAACACCATCACCGCCAAGTTTGTTGAGATGGGCCGCAGAGCGTTAGAGCTACTCAACGATGATGCCTACGTTGCGCTTGTGGTCAGCAACGACGCGGAACGCTTTTCCATCGGCGCGAATTTGGCCGATAGTATGGCTGGCGGCATTGATGGCATCGGCGAAATGATTCGTAACCTGCAAGACCTGACACAGGCTTTACGCTATGCGCCTAAGCCCGTCGTCACGGCACCGTTTAATATGGCGCTCGGCGGCGGCGCGGAGATGATGCTTTCCGGCACGGCCACCGTCGCACACATCGAACTTTATGCCGGTCTGGTAGAAGTCGGTGTCGGCCTCATCCCGGCGGGTGGCGGCTGTAAGGAACTGGTGCGCCGGGTGGTAAATCCCTTAGCGGCCAGTGGCGCTTATGTGTTGCCTGCGATGCAGAAGGTGTTCGAGGCCATCGCCACCGCCAAAGTGAGCGAAAGCGCCAAGCAAGCGCGGAACATGGGCTTTTTAAGCAATACGGACAAAATCGTGATGAACCGCGCCCGCTTGATTGGTGAGGCGAAAGAATACGCGCTGGCGCTGAGCAAGACGTATGAGCAACAACAACCGGAAAAAGTGTACGCGGCTGGCGCGGAAGTCTACGCCGCCATGCTCATCGGCCTGGAGCAATTCCGCGAGTCCGGCTTCGCGTCGGATTATGATGTGTACATCGGCAAGCGGCTGGCCTACATCCTGACAGGCGGCGCACTCAGCGAACCGCAATGGGTAGACCAGCAAGTTTTCCTTGACCTGGAACGTCAGGTCTTTATGGAATTGATGATGCAAGAGAAAACCCAACAGCGTGTGATGTATATGCTGGCGAACAACAAGCCCTTACGTAATTAATGCGTTAACGGCCAAGCGCGATAATCCGCCGATTTACGGGCGGGCACTGCCCTGCCCATCCGCACGGTATAAGGGTTATCGCGCAACGACCAAACAAGTGACTCTATTGAAGCATAGTGAGAGATTTAAGGACTTAAGATCATGAGAGAAGCAGTAATCGTCGCGGGCGCACGCACCGCCGTTGGTAAAGCCGTGCGCGGCTCTACAAGGAATGTCCGGTCAGAAGACATGGCCGCCGCCGTCATCCAGGACTTGCTGAAGCAGACCGAAGGCAAGTTAGACCCCCAGGAAATTGACGACCTCATCATCGGGTGTGCCATGACCGAAGGTTCGCAGGGCATGAACTTCGGGCGCATCGTCGCCATCCGTGCCGGGCTACCTGTGGAAGTGCCCGCGCAGACCGTCAACCGCTTTTGCTCCAGTGGTTTGCAGACTATCGCCATCGCCGCCGAGCGTATCATCGCCAATGGCGCGGATGTGGTCATCGCGGGCGGTGCGGAAACAATGTCCCTTGTGCCGATGACCGGGCATCACCTCAGTCCGAATCCGTATCTGGCGGAGAATGACCCAAATGTGTATATGGGCATGGGGCACACGGCGGAGCGTGTCGCGGATGAGTTCAACATCAACCGGGAAGACATGGACGAATTCGCCGCCGCCAGCCATGTTAAAGCCGCCGCCGCGATTGACGGTGGCCGCTTTAAGGATGAAATTGTGCCGTTTGAGTGGGAAGAAACCGTCATCGGTGAGGATGGCCTGCCCAAACAGGTGACCATGCGCCTTGACGAAGACGAGCATCTGCGGCGCGAAACCACCGTTGCCGGGCTAAACCAACTGCGGCCTGTCTTCCGGCAGAATGGGCGCGTGACGGCGGGCAATTCCAGCCCGTTGAGTGATGGCGCGGCGGGGGTTATTGTGATGGAACGCAAAAAAGCGGAAGAACTAGGGCTTACCCCCTTGATGCGTTTTGTCGGCTTTAGCGTGGGCGGAGTCCGCCCGGAGATTATGGGCGTCGGGCCGATTGTGGCGATACCCAAATTGCTGAAGCGCTCCGGCCTGACGTTGGATGAGATTGACCTCATCGAACTGAATGAGGCTTTCGCGGCGCAGTCCTTAGCCGTCATCCGTGAGCTAGAGATTGACCCCGCCCGTGTGAACGTTAACGGCGGCGCGATTGCGCTCGGCCATCCACTCGGCGCGACAGGCGCAAAACTTACCGTCACACTGATGAACGAGATGCGCCGCCAGAACAGCAAGTATGGCATGGTGACGATGTGCATTGGCGGCGGCATGGGCGCGGCAGGCATCTTCGAGAACCTGAACTAAAAGATAATCCAGCGAAAGTCCGCAGGGGCATGATACATCAATTGTGCCTCTCTTAAATCCGCGTGATTGTCCCCCTCAAAAAATCGCGCTTTCTATTTGCAGACTGTATGTTATTCGGTATAGTAGGGTCTGTCATTGGATTAAACAAAGCAGATAGCGCACACCTATGGTCAAAGTCTTCATCTCCTACCGCCGCGCAGATAGCCAATATGTGACCGACAGCGTACATGATTACATGGTGCGGCACTTTGGCGATGAGAACGTCTTTTTAGATGTGGGTGATATTCCCTTTGGCGTGGACTTCCGGCAATATCTTGCAGAGCAAATCGCCGCGCATGACGTGGTACTGGTCATCATGGGGCCGGATTGGGGGCGCATTATGCAGGAACGCGCCACGCAGGAAAATGACTTCGTGCGGATTGAGATTGAAAGCGCCCTTAAGCAGAACAAGTTGGTCATCCCGGTGCTGGTGATGGAAGCGCAGATGCCGAGCTTTAGCGGGTTGCCCGCCAGCATCGCGGATTTGCAATGGCGCAACTCCGCCACCATCCGCTACAAGCCGGATTTAGAGAACGACTGTAACCGCCTGGCGGATGGCATCCGGCGGTATGCGGCCTCTGTCGGCCTGGTTAAGGCACAGGCAACACCCAGCAAACCCACCAGCCTTTC
>DAIMZF010000015.1:43185-44489 GCA_036734085.1 Aggregatilineales bacterium | reverse complement strand
ACTGCGCGATTCCTGCCGCCGCGCCCGCGATACCACCGAAGCCTAATAGCCCCGCTACAACTGCAATCACTAGGAAAAATACTGCCCAGCTTAACATATGATTTACTCCTCATTTATGTGAACAATGTAAACACTTTACGCTATTGGTGTGCGATGTTTGTTTTGTCTGTTTGAGCGTTTTATTTGTTAACATTGTCTCTTATTACGGCTCTACTATCATCGCCCTCAAGAAGCATCTTGTTGTAGGTCAAGTGGTTGGTTTAACTGTGGGCTATCATGGCCAACCCTGCGGATTTAATCGTCTTTGCGGAAGCACCATTCGCAGGTTTCTATCGGTGCGGATTCCATCGCTGTGCGGAAGTCTGCTTCGCTATCAAACTTCAATTGCTTAAGCCGCCGCACCTCAATAGACACGCGCAGTTCGTCCGCTTCGAACACCCAGGGGGTAATCTTTAAGGTTTCATCGGGGCGTTGCATCAGGCGCGTCATTGTGCCGTGCCAGTCGGGTGCGATATCGACCTCACGTTCGCGCTCCGGGATTTCCCGCCGACACAAAATCAGGGATAGCCGATCTGCCCAACTGAGGAAGGCATAGGCTTCTTCCGCTTGTTTACGTGTATAGCCCAGCTCTTTACGCCATATTTTCTGGTCGGCCTGGTTTTTATCCAGGAATTCGTCCAGTTGTTTGTCTTCCCCGCGCAAGGGTTCATACAAAAAGCTGTTGTGCATGGAGATAAGAAGCGCGATCCACAAACCTTGCCGATGTGCATTATCAATCACGAGTTGGGCTTGCATCCGCGTGGTATCTATTTCACCCTGCGTAAAATCCATCGGTGCGCCGATGTCGGTCAAATGTGTGGAATCCGCCCAGAACATTTCCTGGTCGTCATGCTGGGCGGTGGCGATGATAAGCTCTGTCCAACGGGGTATACGGTCTTTTTTGCGCCACGCGGCCACCAACATAGCGGCCAGGTTCGCATGGGAACGTTGATAGATGACCTCCCAACCGTCGCTGAGTGAATTTACAATCAAGGCTTGCGTCCTTGGACTAACTTCGGCTGGTGGTCTGCCAGAATGTCTTTATCCACGACGCGCTCTAATAGCTCGATGGACAGCAGAATAATCATCACATCGTCAATCTGCCCGATGATAGGAATAGCAAAACTGAGCAAATTAAGCGGTGAGAAGATGTAGATAAGCGGCAGAAAGAGAATCCCCTTTTGCCAGATAGGAACACGCTTATCGCGGAACAACGCCCACGCGAGTTTGAACTTTTTACGAGCCTTCCAAAATAAGACCGTCCA
>DAIMZF010000015.1:0-43085 GCA_036734085.1 Aggregatilineales bacterium | reverse complement strand
TTCAGGTCTTCAAAGGCTTGCTTCAGCCGGGCACGGAAGGCGTCTTCGCCTTTGCGTAACCATACACGCGGGTCGTATTGCTTTTTATTGGGCTTGTCGTCACCCTCCGGGTTGCCAATCTGCCCTTGCAGATAACCGTGCTTGTCGGCTTCATATCGCCGGACGCCGTCCCAGAACGCCCACTGCAAATCGGTATCTATGTTCATCTTCACCACGCCATAGCTGATTGCTTCACGGATTTCTTCCACCGTAGAGCCAGACCCGCCATGAAAAATGAAGTTAATGGGACGGTCAGCCGTGTTGAACTTCTCTTGTACATAACGCTGGCTGTTGTTGAGGATAATAGGCGTTAGTTTGACGTTGCCGGGTTTATAGACGCCGTGTACATTGCCAAAAGCCGCCGCAATGGTGAACTTATCGCTCACCTTCATCAGTTCTTCGTAGGCGTAAGCGACTTCTTCCGGTTGGGTATACAGGCGCGATGCGTCAATATCGGTGTTGTCCACGCCATCTTCTTCACCGCCGGTCACGCCCAGTTCAATCTCTAGCGTCATGCCGATTTTGCTCATGCGCTCCAGGTAACGCTTACAGGTTTCGATGTTCTCCTGCAAAGAGTCTTCGGACAAATCAATCATGTGGGAGCTATAAAGTGGGATGCCATGCGCTTTATAAAATGCTTCGCCCGCATCCAGGAGGCCATCCACCCAAGGGAGCAGTTCTCTTGCACAGTGGTCTGTGTGGAGCAAGACCACCGCACCATAAGCGGCGGCGACTTCGTGAACGTGCATCGCGCCGGATTTCGCACCCAGAATAGCGGCCTGTTGATTGGCATTGCTTAAGCCCTTGCCTGCATAAAAGTGTGCGCCCCCATTGGAAAACTGCACCATCACCGGTGACTTTAATTCGCTTGCAGTCTCCAGAACTGCATTGACCGTGTTTGTGCCGATGCAATTCGCGCCGGGTAGCGCAAATTGGCGCGACTTAGCCCACTCGAAGAGGCGCTGTACACCGTCACCCGTTACAACACCCGCTGGAAAATCATTTTTTGTTATATCCATTGTGGTTGTCCTTCGATTGTGTATGTTCGTTCAATATACAATAGCAGTAATCTGCTTACAATCATACTTCCGATGAAGGCGCAATAGAATGTTTAACCGCTGTTTTCAACAAGGGTGGTTGTTGGGGCACGTTTGCTGTACCCCAACAGGGGATGTTGTTTATGGGTAATTTATACGGGTGACCTATACCATGTCATCGTCGATGACATTTCCGCCTTCGTCTTCCCATGTCAGCAATTGCTCTTTGTACTCGATGATTTGTAGCTTGAAAACATTATCGACTTCAATACGGACGATTTCCAGCGAGTCGCGGGCTTGTGCGACAATTTCACTTGCTTCGCCTTCTACCAGTGTAGACAGCCGATGCAGGAATATACGCAACTGCTCAATGTTATCCAGTAATTGTGCCAATTCTGCTTTACTTGTTGGTGGTAAATCAATTGCACTTTCAATTGCTTCATCCTGCGGAATCACAGATGGTGTGTTGGAATGTTGGTTATGTGTCTGTTTAGTATTCATCTTTTAGCTACTCCTCATTTATTTAATGACCTTTATCTTCACTCTTGGTCTTGCTATGGTTTTATGTCTTTTTTGGGGAATACGTGAGTGAATGAGAGGTCGTGTTAAAGGCAATGTAACTATTGCACATACAAACACAGTATAAAATCAAGCCGTAGACGGTACACCCTACAACTGGGTGATTTATGGATAGTCCATTGGGACAAATTTTTGTTTCAGGCGCGTGGTATAACATCGCCCCAGCCCCACTTATCCGATACAATCAAGGCATCTGTAACATAAAAGGAGCCAGCCACCATGCCGCAAAAATGGGAATATCTCGTCGTCTTCATCGAAGATACCAAAGTCGCCCAGGACCAACCAGAAATTGATAATCATATGGATGCAGACCGCTACACGGAGCGCCTCAGCTTTTATGGCCGCGCCGGGTGGGAGCTTATTAGCTTTACGTGGGAAGTAGACGGCGCAAAAGCGGCTTTCAAGCGTCCTATTCCGCAGGAGGCATAACCCATGTTGCACTTATGGCATAACCTCACGCCTGGCCCCGCTTCGCCCGATACGGTCTATGTGGTCGTGGAAGTCCCTAAAGGGAGCCGGAATAAGTATGAATACAGTAAGTCCGCAGGAGTCATCAAGCTAGACCGCGTGCTTTATAGCCCCCTCCACTATCCCGGCGATTACGGCTTTGTGCCGCAAACCTACTTTGCCGATGGCGACCCGTTAGATATTCTCGTGATGATGAATGCGCCCACTTTTCCCGGATGCATCATTGAAGCTCGCCCGGTGGGGATGTTCAAGATGATTGATCAAGGGGAGCCGGATTACAAAATTCTCGCCGTGCCCGCCACCGACCCATCGTTTGACGATTACCACGACCTCACCGACCTTCCCCGTCACTTCCCCAAAGAAGTTGAGCATTTCTTTATGGTCTACAAGCAATTGCAGGAGACTATCGTCACTAACGAAGGTTGGGAAGACGCCGCCGGAGCAAAGGCCGCCATCCTGCAAAGTATCGACCTTTACCGCACTACTTTTCCGCCCAAAGGCGCGGATTTATAATACCCCCTGTAAAAGCAAAAAGGCCGAGCTTTCGCCCGGCCTTTTGACAATCCTTTATCCATCAACCTCTTCTTAAGGAAGGGTTATGGTATAAACTACTCCGGTAAGATGACCGCGTCAATCACGTGGATGACACCGTTGTAAGCTTCTACGTCGAAGATAACCACTTCAGCGTCGTTGATGAACACACCCGCTTCACCGATGGTGATAACGGCGGTGTTGCCACTCAGCATGGTGACTTCCAACGTGTAGTCTTCCATCATCATTTCCATCTCTTCTGTTGCCACTGCTTCTTCTTCCGTATCCATGTCATCCATGCCCATGTCGGACATCATGACAGCTTCCAGGTCTGACGAGTAAACTGCACCGTCAAGGACGTGGTAGAGCAGAATGGTGGTTAACAGTTCCTGGTCGGCCAGGACAGCGTTGATTGTGTCTTCACCTAACGCGGCAAAAGCGGCGTCAGTCGGGGCAAACACGGTCAGGCTGGCTTCTTCGTTGCTCAGGGCTTCTACCACTGCCGGGTCAGCCGCCAGAACAGCCGCTAACAGGGTGGTGAATTCCGGTGCTTCTTCGTCACTGCTGAAGTCAATCACAACTTCGGCGATTGTGCGGAATTCCGGCACAAGTACGGCGTCGATTACGTGGATAATACCGTTGCTGGCAACAATATCAACCATTTCCAAGACCAGCAGGGCGTCATCAATGAAGATGCCTTCGTCGGTCAGTTCAATGTCGATATATTGACCTTGAACGGTCTGGACGCTGAAGAAGCCTTCGTTTTCTTCCAGCAAGCCCACAACTGTTGTGGAGTCAGCCGCGCCTTCTACGACGTGGTAGTAAAGGATTTCAGCCAGCATTTCTGGGTCGCCGAGAATGGCGTCCGTTGCTTCTTCGCCTAATTCTTCAAACAATGCGTTGAAGGCGGCGTCAGTCGGGGCGAAAACGGTTAGTTCCACATCCGGACTGGATAAAGCTTCCAGCACGCCTTCGTCAGCAAGGGTTACGGCTGTTAATAAAACGGTAAATTCGCCAGCTTCGGCAGAAGCGATAACGATGTCGGCGATTGTGCCGGGTTCTTCCTGCGCGTTTGCGCTGAAGACCATGCTAAAGAGAGATACTACGGCTAACAGAGCAAAAAATCTACGCATTGTTGGGTTTCTCCTGTAAAAATAAACAACATCAGAACTTGGTGGTCAAGTCCTTTCAAGCATGTCAGTCACAGATGAATCAAGTCCGTGCTTCTCGTTAGAAAAAGTTTAAAAGGTGAGGGAGGTGTTAATGAGGGTTAAATAAGGTGGAAATGTAAACTGCCTGTAAACTTGCTCGATGACTTGCGGGGCAAACCCCTGCACCTGCTTATCATTTATTCATAAATTTATCCGGGTCACTTAGCTACGCTTAAACTTCTAAGGTTTTGTCACCTCTGCATCTAAAATTTTTTCTGCCAATACCAGTAACGCGGACGGAATTAACGTTAAAATGGCAACAGCCATTTGTGGGTCTTCCTCATAGACGGCTTCCGCTTGTTCCAGCATAACTGTCATGGCGTCAATCACCAGAACCAGCAACGCCAGCGCGGGTAACAAGATCCGTTCCACTGCTTCCGGCTTGCTGTGTGCGTTGAGTAGCAAGTATCCCGCCCCCGCCAACAATGGCAGAGAAGTGACCGTAACAAGCTGTATCGCTACCCGCAATTGCGCCTCTGTCAGTTCGGATGTGCGCCCGCTTGCCTGTTGGCTTTCCATCAACGTTTGCGCCAGCCGCGCCATAATCGCCATGCCCAGCCGTTGGGGGGCACGCGCCATCGGCGGGTAACGCAGGAGGCTATCCACGCGCTGTTGGCTGTCGTACTCGGCGGCTTGTTGCGGGTCTTCTTCCAGCAATTGGCCGAGTTCTGTCTCGTGTTGGGGGGTTAGCTCACCGTCTAGCGCGGCTTGCATCAGTTGTTGTGTGCGGTTATCCGTCACCATGTTATCCCTCTGTTAGTGAATTGCGGGGACTGTTATCCGCCTGCGGGTTGGCTTTGTCTGCTAACATTTTACGCGCACGGAAGAGCCGACTCTTGATGGCGCTTTCTGTTGTGCCCATCTGCTCGGCAATCTCCAGGTAGGAATAGTCATACCAATAGCGCAAGACCACCGCTAAACGATAGTCCGGCTCTAGCTCATCCAGCAACGCCTGTATCTCTGCGCTTCGTTCGCCAGCAAGGGCGGCTTGCTCTGGCAACGGGTCATCACTCGCAAGGCTTAGGGTAGCAGGGATAGGCTCGTCAATGCTGACGTACTGCATCCGTCGCTTGCGGATTTGGTCAATACAATGGTTGGACGCAATCGACAAAATCCACGTCTTAAAGGCGCGGCTAGGGTCATAACGGCTGAGGTTGTTATAAGCTTTCAAAAACACCTCTTGGGCGGCGTCTTCCGCCTCAGTCCGGTTGCTTAACATGCGATAGCACAAGTTATACACAGCATCCTGGAACGTATAAACTATTTCTGCGAAGGCGTCTTGGTTGCCCTCAATGGCCGCATGAACCCATTGGTTAATCGTTGGGTCAGACAAAGCAGGCACTCCTCTTGACGTGTACGAGCCGTTGGCTTAGCCTGTGCCATACACGATACTCGGTATACGACCTAATCATACCGCAAGTTGCACGCTCTGTCATAATGACATCCAACCCTGCTCTTTTAAAGGAGTGTCTTTTTGAACAACGCTAAAATGTGCTATCCTTATAAGAATGGTACAAAAGCGGGTTTAAGGTCAAAGCGGTGTCTTTTACTACAGATTTATTCGAGGCGACAGACCTACAGGCCAACCAACGCGGCGAAATCAGCCTGCAACAACGCCACAACCTACAAACTTACATTGACACACAAGGCGCAGTCTTCATCGGCTATCTGACCGCTATCGGCTCTTATTGGCTGATATTTTTGGGCATCGTGATGGGCATGTTTTACCAGCCGATTGCCAGCGCATACAACACGCCGATTATGTTGATGACTTGCGCGTTGGTAGGTGTACTTACACTCCCCCACGCTACCCGCCAACTGATGATGACCTACCAAACCCTGCAAAATTACCGGGATAACCAGGTCAGTTACCTCTACGGTATCTGCAAAATACAGCAGATGCGTAACCACCCACAGCGTTACATCGTCACATTTACGGGCGGGCAGGCGGTCTTTGTGGTGGATGAGCCACACATCCGCAAGGCATTAAAGCCAGGCCAGATGTATCATGTGTACTTCATCGGCGGGGTGTTGCTGTCATTCCGTCCTGCACAACCCAACAACCCAACCCAATAGCCAGCCTACTTCACTTGCTTATCTTTGTGTCTGGCGATGATGTCCAACGCTTCGTCTATTGTCTTGCAGTATTGATACTTAGGGAACAAGCTCCGCAGGCGGTACACCGATGAAACCGTGCCGATGAGTACTTGCAGGAACAGAGGAGCATTGACAAAAATCACGAGTTCTTCGTTGGGCGGGTCTTCCAGCATCAGGTTGCGGATGTTGCTAACAGTCATCCCTTTGGGAACGGCCATCGCGGATGAGTTAAAAAGATGCAATGTGGAAATTTGCTTGTCATGGGCGCGGATAGTATCGTTGACGGCGACGACGGCTTCTTTGGCGATTTCATACGTCCATGCCTCAAAGACCTCATTGATGAGAACGGTCTGCTCTTCATCATGCCAGTACAAGCGCGTTGCAGATGTCTCGAAAATCAACTTATGGCCTTTCCAATGCCTGATAGTTTTTATTAATCTAAGGATAGATGTGGTCAAGATTCCCGCTATTATATATGCAAACACGCAATTAAAAAAAGTAGGCTCCCCCACTATAATGCCGCTATGAGAAAACAAAACCTGTTCATCCTTACATTGATTGTGGCCGCGCTGGGCTTGGGGCTGGCACTGGATATTGCCAACAAGGGCCTGTTCTGGCGCTTTGCATATTCCGTCACCGGGCGAGAAGACGCCTACGGGCAAATACGCGGTGTGGTGCAATACGCCGGGAACTTGCTCCGCCCGTTGCCACGCACGGACATCAGCACCCCTGTAAACCATGCAGGCGTGAACCCTCACGGAATCAACGTGTTTTTAGAGCAAGAACCCGACCCGGAAAAGGTAGATGCTTCGCTCCGTATGATTGCGGATGCAGGCTTTACATGGATTCGCCAGCAGTTCATCTGGGCGGATATTGAGATTAACGGCAAGGGTGACTTTCTGGATGGGCGCAACGACGTAACCGGCGACGGCGTAATTGACATTATCTCCGCATGGGATAAATATGATCGTATTGTGGATTTGTCGGAACAATACGGCTTGCAAATCCAGGCACGGGTAGAAGCGCCGCCGCCCTGGTCACGCGCCATCCCGGAGGACGAAGCGGGGGCATTTGGCCCGCCGGATGATTTCCAGGATTATGCCGATTTCCTCACGGTGATGGCCGAACGCTACAAAGGGCGCATCCACTATTATCAAATCTGGAATGAGCCGAACATCTTCCCGGAATGGGGCAATAATAACGTCAACCCGGAAGCCTATACACGTCTGCTATGTTTGGCCTATGATGCGCTCAAGGCGGTTGACCCTGATATTGTGGTGATTAGTGGCACACTCGCGCCGACGCAGGCGCTCACCGTGCGTGACCTGAACGACTATATTTATCTTCAGCGCATGTATCAGGCTGGCGCGGGAGAATGCTTCGACGTGTTGAGTATGCAGGGGTACGGCTTACGCAGTGGCCCCACCGACCGCCGGATGCGCCCTACTCTGGTGAATGTCTCGCGCAATCAGTACATCCGCGATTTGATGATTGCTAATGGCGACAGCCATAAAGCCATCTGGATTAGTGAGGCGGCGTGGAACTTTGTGCCATCCCGCGAAGAAGCACCGGACATCAGCGAGCCGCGCGACTTATACGGGCAGATGAGCATGGAACAAGCCGCTCGTTACATCGTGGAATTATACGAACGCGCCGAGCGCGAATGGCCGTATGTGGGCGTGCTGAATTACTGGTTCTTCACGCGGCGCAGTGATGAGGAGCGTAACAATCCGTTTTATTACTTCCGCATGGTAGACCCCTATTTTGACCCATCTGCGGAAACACCCTTCCCGCCGTTGCTCATCTACGACACGCTAAAAGATTACATCGCCACACAGACTCCCACGCTCCACACAGGCGCGCATCAGGCCACATCGCACCTTGCACCTCACTGGGCGTTAACAGTCCCGGCAGATGCACGCATTATCCGCACGAATACCGCGACGTTCGGCGTCGCGCTGAACACAACGAACGTGACGTTCCGCGTGCAGGGCACAGATATGATGCTTCAGTGGCGCGAGTCGCCGTTTCTGCTGGTGAATGGGGAGCGCATCGCCGGGACACAGGTCGGTGCATGGTACAGCGCACAGTTTAACCTTTCTACCCGGTCACAAGGCCACAACATCACTCTATCCACCCCAACGGGCGATCCTTTTACACTGGAATCTATCATCGTGATAGACAACACCCTGCGTAATGCCTACCCCTACATGGTGCTGTTGGTGGTGGGTGCGGGCATGTTGGCGCTGGCATTATGGGAAGGTGTGCGGGCGCGAAGCATGTAGACTACGGATTGTTTGTTTATTTGTTTGTAAAAGCCTTTTCAACCCGGCATATTTGCGGTTCAATTGACATGACGTTTAACTGTATGACTTTATGGAAGAAAGCAGGGCTTTATGTGGTGGAAAACAGGCGTCATCTATCAGGTTTACCCGCGTAGCTTTATGGATAGTAACGGCGATGGCATCGGCGATTTAGCCGGCGTGTTATCCCGCTTGGATTACCTGAATTTACTCGGCATTGATGCCATATGGTTCTCCCCCATTTTTGCCTCCCCGATGGTTGATTTTGGCTACGATGTGGCCGACTATACCCGCATCCACCCGGATTACGGCACACTCGATACCTTCGATAAATTACTGGTAGAGGCTCATAGCCGCGATATTAAGGTCTTGCTCGACCTTGTGCCCAACCATACCTCCATTGAGCATGAATGGTTTAAAGAATCACGCAGTAGCCGCGACAACCCCAAGCGCGATTGGTATATCTGGAAGGACGCCAGGCCGGATGGCTCACCGCCGAATAACTGGATTTCCTATTTTGGCGGCCCGGCATGGACGTTCGACGCGCACACCGGGCAATATTACATGCACAACTTCGACCCACTTCAGCCGGAGCTTAACTGGCGCAACCCGGAGGTTGTGCAAGCGGTGTTCGATGCGATTCGCTTCTGGTTGCGGCGCGGTGTGGACGGCTTCCGCATTGATGTGATTGACCGCGTTTTGAAGGATGAGCAATTCCGCGATAACCCGATGCGGGAGGTGGTGGGGAGCGCGATGCGGTCGCAGGAGCGCATCTATAGTGAAGGCGCACCCGGCACACAGGCGATGATGAAACGCTTCCGCGCTGTGTTTGATGAATTTCCGGGTACGGTGGCTATCGGTGAACTGGCCTACTGGTACACGCCGGAAGAATTTTCCGCGTTTTACGGCGCACCGGTGGACGCGCACAACGGCGACGGCTTGCACCTGCCGTTTAACTTCGGCTTGTTGGAGCGTGACTGGAACGCGGAAGCTATCCGCGCTTATGTGGATGAATACGACGCCTCCGTACCGTCTTATGGCTGGCCGAACTATGTGCTGGGCAACCATGATGTGCCGCGCATCGCCAGCAAATACGGCGCGGCACAAAGTCGTGTCGCGGCGCTGATGTTACTCACGTTACGTGGCACACCCACCATCTACTACGGGGAAGAACTGGGCATGACCAACGTAACCATCCCGGAAGACCGTGTGCTAGACCCGCAAGGGCGCAACAAGGCCGGGTTCAACCGGGATGAATGCCGCACGCCCATGCAATGGGACGACAGCCCGCAGGCCGGTTTTTCCGCTAGTGCGGATACATGGCTTCCCCTCGCGGCGGATTATGCACAGGTCAACGTGGCGGCGCAACAGGCCGACCCGGACTCTATGCTGAATTTTTATCAGCGTGTGCTGGCGTACCGGCGGCAGACACCCGCCCTTAATGAAGGGCGCTATTACAGCATCCCCACACCCGGCGACATCTTCGCGTACTATCGGCAGTTCAACGATCAACGCTATCTCATCGTGCTGAACTTTACCGCGACGCCGCACGATGTAAACCTGCCGGAAGCCATCACGGGCGAAATTGCTATCAGCACATACCGGGCACGGGAAGGGGAGCTCGTCACCGGAACGGCGTTCACGTTAGGCGCGGATGAGGGGGTGGTTATCCGTTTAGAAGCTGTTTGACACCGCGTTGCAATCAGCGTAACATCGAGTTGTGGGGGAGCGAATGGTCGCACCCCCCGCACAAGCTGGTAACAACGGCAATTATTCTGCCCTTAACAAAGTCTCTATTAACTATTCAAGGGAGTATCCCGACATGATGAAACGTCTTATTTTTTTTGTAATTGTGGGTATGTTGGCGCTGGCCGCGTGCCAACCCACCGGTAATACCAGCACAGATGCCGCCGCCGCGCAGAACTTCTTCCCGGCGGTGCCCAATTACACCATCCAGCAATCCAGCGATTTACAAGCCGCCATCACCAACACATTAGCCGCCGCCAGCATCGCCACAGGTAACTTTGTGGCCGCGCCGTTGGTGCTGAAGGTGGACGAGATTATTGATTGCTACCGTGATGTAGGCGCGTTTGATGCGCGTATTTACGTAGAAAATCCGGGCGACCAACTCATCCGCGATGGCGTGCGTCTACCCATCGGCGGCGTGTTGATTGTGATTAATCAGAGCCGGGTGGTGTCTAATCTGGGGCCGTGTTTCGCGCAGGCGGGCGGCTTCCGGGCGCAATCCGCCACGCCGGAGCCATGCACCGGAGACGGCACGTTCACATTTGAAGGCGATACAATCGCGTACTTCTACGCGGCGACTGACCGCCCGTTGTGTGATGACTTCGTGCGGCATTTTTCGCAATTTAGCGGATAATCCTGCTATTGCCCAAGCGGAGTTTAGCCTGTCGGGGACATGATCATATCGTGTCCCCGACACGCCCAACTGCTTAAAAGTTCACAATCTTCTGGGCGACGCGCAATTGACGCGGGAAGATGGGCAAAAATTCAATCAGGGTGCGGTATTTGTCGCTGGTGGTCTTCTCCCCTAAAAAGCGGCGGAGTACGCTCACTGTGCCGGGCAAAACGGACATGCCACGCAACTTTTTCTCCATCAGCATATAGGATTTAAATTCTTTTTCATCCACATGGTCTTCTAAATAAATCGCCACCACCGCCGACAAAAACAGCGCGGTGAACTGGTCTTCCCATGTGGGATGCTGTGCCTTAAATTGGTCACTGACGGGCAATTCATTGAGCATAATCTCCGCGAGTTTATCCATATTACGGCGCAGATACGCCTTGATGAGTTCGCGCCCGAAGACGTTAATCGCGGCGCGGTAGGATTGCGTGAGCATGGTTTGTTCGTCGTAAGGCCACGGCGGGCTATCCCCCCATGCTAAGGGCGGTGGCGCGATGGCGAAAAGCTGGTCGCCAAGTTTAAAGCCGAGATCATAATCTGTAGGGTAGGCGATGTTGGGCAGGAAGATGAACGTTTCCGGCACGGCGTCTAAAAATGCCTCAAAAAAAGGCCGGAGCATCACCTCTTTAAAGACGTTTTGCGCCTGGTTTTGTGCTTTCTCCCACAAATCGCCGTCACGTTCCCAAAGATGGGCGACGTGGGCGGTCTCGTAAAAATCCTTCAGGTAGATGTTGTAATCAGGCGGCATCCATGCAGGGCTGGCGGAAAGCGACATCTGCGGCCAATCCATGAAGGTGACGAGCGCGAATAGGGCCTCAAGCGGCGTACCTGCATCCAACAGGGATTGTGTCGAAGTTACGGCGGGGTGATGGGTGTGTGCCTGGAGGTATTTGCGGGTAGAACGCGCATGAACATGCGTACCATGTGGCTTGAGCTTCTGCGCCCGTTCCGGGTAATTGGTCGCGGCCAACACCGCCGACATCAGCCGAACACGGTCATCTAACTTGACAATGACATCACTTTGATTGCTCATGCAGTATTCCTAAACGGTGATTGCGGGAAACGCGATGCGCCCATTGTAAAACGCCGTCAGATTTAGGGCAAGCATCTGGCGATAAGTGCAACGGGTCATCGTTAGTAATTTAACACGGAGGCGCGGTTTAATTCCTAAAGGTTTTTGTGGGCATCTGTTTTCGCAGGGTTATAATGGACGTTTGACCCATACATTAGGCAGGAGGCAAACAGATGTCGCAGGAACAATGGACGGCTGTCGATGATTATTTTGAGTCTTTCTTTACCGCTCCCGACCCGGTGCTGGAATATGCATTAAAAAACAGCGAGCAGGCCGGACTGCCCGCGATTCATGTCGCGGCGAATCAGGGGAAGTTGTTGATGTTGCTGGCGCAAGTTCATGGGGCAAAGCGGATTTTAGAGGTCGGCACGCTGGGCGGTTATAGCACAATCTGGCTGGCGCGGGCGCTCCCGGCGGATGGCAAAGTGATTACGCTGGAATATAACCCCAAACATGCGGAAGTCGCGGCGCAGAACATCGCCCATGCCGGGTTTGACCAACAGGTAGAAATCCGTGTGGGCAAGGGCGTAGATGTGTTGGCGCAATTGGTGGAGGAAGGCCAAGCCCCGTTTGACTTCATCTTTTTGGATGCCGATAAACCCTCCAACCCGGATTATTTGCAGTGGTCGCTGAAGTTATCACGGCCCGGTAGCCTCATCATTGCGGATAATGTGGTGCGGCAAGGCTTGGTCATCAATGCGGACAGTGACGACCCGGCCATTATTGGCACGCGGCAATTGTTGGAAACCGCCGCCGCCGAGCCGCGCCTGGAGGTGACAGCCATCCAGACGGTAGGAAGCAAGGGATATGATGGATTTGCGCTGTTGCGGGTGTTGCGTTAATGGGGATGTGCGAGTAGATGAAACGGGCGGCAGAAGTGCTTCGCCGCCCGTTGAGGTTGATAGGGTAACGCCTAGCCGCCGATGGCGAAGGTGATTTCCACAGACAGGTTGACGTTGAGCGTGCCGGGTTCAATCACCGCACCGCCACCGCCGCCACCACGCGCACCAAAGCCTTGATCCATCACCGGATAAAAGCCAGGGCCATTGCTGTATTCCACCACGCTCACCACTGCGCCCAGCGTAATCCCGGTCAGGTCGGCCAGTTCACCGGCACGGGCGCGGGCATCCGCGATGGCATCGGCACGCGCTTCGGATTCCAGCGCGGCAGTATCGGAGATACCAAAGCTGAGGCCGTAAAGTTGATTCGCACCCGCTTCTACTGCGGTGTTAATCACTTCGGCGATAGCGTCAATATCACGCACCACCACGCGCACCTGATTATTCACGACATAGACCGTGCCATCATCATTAGTGCCTGTGCCCATCATCGGCATCATGCCGCCGTGATCGCGGTAGATGTTGAGGCTAATTGTGCGGATGTCTTCACGGGCAACACCGAGTTCCGCCAGAGCGTTGATGATATTGTCGATGGTATTGTTAGCCGCGCCAAAGGCTGTGCTGATGGAATTATCGCGTGTTTCCACACCTAATTCAATGTAAGCGACATCCGGCGAGCCAACCGCCGAGCCGTTCCCTGTGACGGTGATCGTACCGGGACGGTCATTATCCGTCTGTGCGGCGGCAGAGCCAACCATCACAGCAAATAAAGCAACCACGACGGTTAAAGTAAGCATCAAACGTTTAAACATTGTTCTGCATCTCCTCTTGTTGGAAGTTATTCAATCACTTGCTATATGCAAGCCTCTCTCATTCAGACGCCACATTGCAGGCGTTTGTTCCCAAATTGTGTGAACATCATGATATCGACGTGAAAAGACAAAACAACGTGGTCTTAAGTCAAACAGGCCAGGTCGCCTGAGGGCTGACTTAAAAATAAAGACCTGTTTAAAGAAACCGAGAAGAACTCGTACAGTTTGAAAAGCTGTGGTATTTTTAACAGTTGATACTCAGGTTATTTTCAAATTATTTCCCCACAATGCGTATACATTGTGTCTTGTTCGTTGACAAAGGCGAGTCTAAGATATGGAAATCCTTCTCTTAAACCTCTTGCCATTTGCGCTGGCTGTGTTGTTGGCGTTCACACCGGTGCGGCAAGCCCTCAAGATGACGGGCATGGCCTTCCTCACTGCGGGTACAATGGCCTTTATGTTCGTGAGTTTAGTCGGTTACCTGCCCCAAGTGACGGGGGGCGAAACGGTGACACACGTCATCGAATGGGTGCCTGCACTCGGTTTGTCGCTCAGTTGGTATATGGACAGCCTAGCACTGATGTTTGCGCTCGTGGTCACGGGTGTGGGGGTGGCTGTCTTCTTTTATGCGGGCTACTACCTGGAAACGCCGGATGAGCTAGGGCGCTTCTACTGCTATCTGATGGCCTTCGCCGGGAGCATGTTGGCCTTGGTGTTGGCGGGTAACGTCTTCATGCTATTCATCGCGTGGGAGGGGACTTCGGTGATGTCCTTCCTGCTCATCGGCTTTAAAGGCGATAAATCCGCAGATGCGCGTACATCCGCCAGCCGTGCGCTGATTATCACGGGCGGCGGTGGCCTGGCACTATTCGTCGGCCTGATGTTACTGGGCGTGGCGACCAATATGCTGAATGGCTTCGACGCCTTCGCGGAAGCGGGCTTTCAGCTAGACCTCATCCTGAGTACTAACGTCACCGGGCACGAGTGGTATCTGCCGATTATGATGCTAGTTTTGCTGGGATGCTTCACTAAGTCTGCACAGTTCCCGTTCCACTTCTGGTTACCCGGCGCGATGACCGCGCCTTCTCCGGCGAGCGCGTATCTGCACAGCGCGACGATGGTTAAGGCGGGGGTGTATCTGCTATTCCGGCTGTACCCCACGCTGGGCGGCGATTGGCTGTGGGTAAACAGCCTGCTGTTCTTCGGCCTGACGACCATGTTTATCGGCGCATTCTTCGCGCTGAGGCAACGAGATTTAAAAGGCTTGCTGGCCTATTCCACCGTGAGCAAACTAGGCGCTATCATCGCGTTGATTGGCCTGCCGGATGGACACGGCCTGAAGGCCGCCGCTATCAGCATTCTGGCGCACGCCATGTATAAGGCGACCTTCTTCCTTATGGCAGGCACGATTGAACATTCCACCGGAACACGCAACCTGGATGAACTGGGCGGGCTGGCGCGTAAAATGCCGTTTGCACTGTTGATCGCGGCCTTAGCGGGCTTGTCGATGGCAGGGGTGCCGCCTTTTATCGGCTTTGCGGCTAAAGAATTTTTACTGGATGAATTTCTGCCTGCGGGCGGGGTGGGCTTCCTGCCGGTGTTGGTGGCGTTCACCGCGTCTATTCTGACGGTGGCTGTCGCCCTGCTATATGTGTGGGATGGCTTCGTGACACCGCGCAAAAGCGGCAAGGATTACGCGCACTTCCACGCGCCCAATGTGCTCATCCATGTTGGCCCCGCGTTGCTGGCCTTTAGTTCTTTGTTCACTGGTGTACTCATCGCTCCCCTGCTGACGGATTTAACGATTGGCGTCATCGGCAGAGAGACCAGCGTTTACATCCTGCCCCCTAACCTGAACCCACTGGAAAACACCGCGTTTGCGCTCAGCCTGTTAGTGCTTATCGGCGGGCCGGTATTGTTCGCTTTCCGGTCTGTATGGTTGACGATGCCATGGGTCAAGCTCCCGACGGGGCAATTTTACTATGCGCGGTTTATTCGCTTTTGGGAAGCCTTCGGCGACCTTCTGCTCACCTCGCAGAATGGTAAAATCCGCCATTATCTCGTGGTGATTTTAGGCGTAGTGGCCGTGCTGATGTTCGCGGGGGGGTACGACAATCTGCGCCCCTTGAACCTGACGTTTAGTTCGTCGGTGGATGCGTTGCGCGTGCTGTTGCTGGTGATGACTGTCGGCGCGACGTTCGCCTCTATTGTGCTTAAGCAACACATCCTCGCGGCGCTGGCGTTGGGTGTTTCCGGCTATACGATTGGCGGCTTGTTCCTGCTGGAGCCTGCGCCGGACGTAGCACTGGTGCAAATCCTCGTGGAGACGTTAGCCACTGTATTGATTATCCTGATGATTGCGCGCATCAGCCTGAGCCAACGGCGCAAGGTAATTAAAGTACTGTGGCGTAAATCCGCAGACGATAGCACGTTTGGCCTGTGGCGCGATGCGGCGATTGCAACAGTCATCGGTGTGAGCGTGGGCTTGTTCGCGCTGGCCGCCGTCAACGACCGCGACATCCGCCTACAGAATCTGCTTGCTATTCAACTAGGCGACGACTCGCTGGCCGCCGTGCCGGATGAACCGCTATTCGACATTACACGGCCTATCGCGTTGTGGCATCTGGAAAACGCTTACACCCAAGCAGGTGTGGAAGATGTGGTCGCCGCAATTTTGGCCGACTTCCGGGGGACGGACACGCTGTTAGAAATCGCTGTGTTTGCGACGGCGGCGATGGGGGTGTTAACGTTGCTGGTGCAACCGCAAGGCAGGGAAATACTCTCCGGCAAGCAGTTATCGCAGGAGATGAAGGCGCTAACATTGGAAGATGAAACCGGACGCGCTATCTTAGATGAAGACCAAACCATCACGCCCGGCATTTACGCACAACTGAGCGATAAATACAAGTTGCCACGCTTCGCCACACCTTTAACGCGCTTGGCCGCGAACCTGATTCTGCCATTCGCCATGCTTATCTCCCTGACGCATGTGCTGTATGGTGGCAGTGGCCCGGGCGATGGCTTTACGGCGGGGGTCGTCAGTGGGCTGGCGGTCGCGCTGTGGTTTGTGGTCTTCGGTTACTTCGAGGCACGCGCCCGCCTGAAGTGGTTGCGTCCCGGACGGCTGGTGGTGGCCGGGCTGACAATCGCTGTAGCCAACGCGGTGCTTGGGATGGTGCTGGCTGGCGGGTTCTTCGCGCCCAGTAGCATAGACGCCAGCCCGGTTGGTTTGCACCTGACGACCGCCCTCATCTTTGAGTTTTCCATCTTCTTAACTGTGTTCGGCGGCGTCACCATGATTATGACCGCGATTGCTTACCCGGAGGCATCCAGCCATGACTGATTTATTTGCTATCAGCACCGGAATTTTGTTTGGTTTAGGGGTATTCCAGATACTACGCCGGGATTTAATCAAAACGGCGATGGGCTTTTACATCCTGTTTACGTCCATCAACCTGCTGTTGTTGGCGGTAGGGGCGTATGATGGCAACCAACCGGCGTATGTCTACCCTGATGAGAGCTACAATACACCGCTTTACATCGGGGAAGATGGCACGCTGGAAGGCCGTGTGAATACAGAAGGGCAAACCGCCACACCCAGCGACCCGTTGGTGCAGGCGCTCATCCTGACTGCGATTGTGATTAGCTTCGGCTCTTATGCGTTGTTCTTGGGCATGGTTAACGAAGCATCACGACGTTTCGAGACAATCAACGCAGATGAAGTTGACGGGCTACAGAAGTAGCCGCCTGCACGAATAATGGCAGAAAACATCGGGCGATAAAGGGCAAACGTACATGGAGCAACTTTCTAACAATATCTTGGTTTTAGGGCCGGTGTTCGCACCGCTTATCGGCGCTATTCTAGGGCTGATTTTCTCCCGCAATAACCAGTTACAGCGTTATATCTCGTTGGTGGCGGTCTTTATTGCATTTGCGGCCAGCGCGGTGATGTTGTACCAAAACTGGGACATCATGCGCGGGGATACAGGCGCATATGCGGTACAGGTCTACCGCTTAGGGAACTGGCTACCGCCTTATGGCATTGTGCTGGTGGTGGATTTGTTCAGTGGTTTATTCGTGGTGATGGCGACGGCTGTTGTGTTAGGTGGGGTGTTGTATGCCGTTTCCTGCAAGGACAAATCCGTGAAGAAGCCCGTTTTTATGCCCGCCTTCCTGATGATGGCGGTCGGGTTGAATGGCGCGTTTTTGACGGGCGACTTGTTCACCATGTTCATCTTTATTGAATTGATGGTGATTGCATCAGTCATCCTGACATCAATTTCCGATGACCCGTTGGGGCTGGAAGCAGGCATTAAATACTTGCTCATCAGCGCGATGGGCACGCTGTTTTTGCTCATCGGCATCGCGGCGATTTATGCCAGCTTCGGCACGCTGAACATGGCCGACATTGCCCGCCTGCTGGAATCCGGCGAAAGGCCGTTATTGGCACAAGCGGCGGCGGTGATGCTGGCATCTGCGTTTTTGCTGAAAAGTGCGGTCTTCCCGTTCCACTTCTGGCAACCGGACTTCCACACAACCGCGCCGACTCCGGTACACTCAGTGTTGTCATCGGTGGTGGTGAAGGTAGGCGTTTACGGCATCATCCGGCTGGTAACGATGATGTTCACGGTGGAAGCCCCCATCATTGAAAACATCCTGATTGTGCTGGGCATCATCGGCATTTTCTTTGGCAGTCTGGGCGCGTTGCGTACTTACAACGCTAAACGTATGCTGGCTTATTCTACATTCGGGCAGATTGGCTTTATTCTGGTCGGCATCGGCTGGGGCACGCCTTTGGCGCTGGTGGGTGCGTTGGTCTATTCGTTTAACCATGCGTTCGTCAAATCCTCATTGTTGCAACTCAGTGGTGTGGTCAGTAGTCGCACCAAGTACAAAGTCGGCGACTTTGCCCATCTGGGCGGCACGGGTAAGGCACTCAAGTTCACCGCAATCTTGTATCTGCTGGGTGGGTTGGCGCTGGCGGGTGTGCCGCCGCTAAACGGCTTCATCAGCAAGGTGGCGTTGGTTAAAGGCGGGGTAGAGGCGGAATCCTGGCTGGCGTTGGGCTTGGTCGTGGGCGGCGGCTTGCTGACCTTGCTGTATATGTCACGGGCGTATGTACTCATCTTCCAGCAGAAGCGCGATGAACACTCCGCCGAGATGAAAGACCCGATGGTGGGCGACTCTCCGCTTGCCCCTGCGTTGCTCATCAGCGTGTGTGTGGGCTTAGGATTATACGCCGCGCCCTTAGTGGAACTCGCGGAAATGGCCGTCGTGCAAATGACGGATACATCACAATACATTAATGCAGTTTTGGGGGTATTGTTATCATGACGATGAACAACCTGACAGCGCGAAACTTCGTTTATCCGGTAGCATTTGCTATCGTGTGGATGATTATGACGGGCTATGTGGAACCCATCAGCTTTATCATCGGCTACGCGCTGTCGTTCGTGGTGATTTGGCTGTTGCTCAGCGCACAGGAAGATTTACCGCAATCCCGCACGGAGAACCTGCCAATACGGATTGTCATGATTACATGGTACATCATCCGGCTGAACTACGCCATCTTCCTCAGTGGCACGGATGTTGTCCTGCGGATTTTGGGCATTCGGAAGAACAAAATCGGCATCGTGGCCGTGCCTGTGCAAGACCCGGATGATAACCAGGTGGTTGCGGGGTTAAGCGCCCACAGCATCACCATCACACCCGGTCAGTTGGTGGTGGCCTATAACCCGGAAGGCACCACGCTGTATGTCCACTGTTTGGACGTAGACAAGATGGCCCCCACGTTAAACGCTGAACAAGCGGAGCGCGTGGCTGAGTTTCGGAGGATGTTAGGCCTTGATTGAGAACGAATTCATACGGAACGTCTTAAACGTCGTCCTGCTGGTGCAGGTGGTTTTGATGGTTGTGTGTGTATGGCGCGTGATTATCGGCCCCACACCCGCCGATCGCCTGCAAGCGATTGATACCATCACCAACGTCTTAATCGGCGTGGTGGTCATCCTCGCGCTGACGTTGGAAACATCGGCTTTTGTGGATATTGCGATTGCGCTCGGTGCGTTTGGCTTTATCGCCACCATCGCTATCTCGCGCTATATCAGTGAAGGGAGCATGTTCTAATGGCGGATTTAACCCTGCGGGAAATTATCGGGTTGGGTGGCATCGCCTTTGGCTTGTTCTTTTATACGTTTGGCGTGTATGGCTTCATCCGCTTTAGGGATGTGTACGTGCGGATTCATTCCGCCGGGATGGTGTCCGCGTTGGGCATCTTCGGCTTTGTGTTCGCCGCGATGATGCTTGCACCCGGATTAACGTTTAAGGTGCTGGTTTTGGGCTTTTTGATGTTTATTGTTCAGCCGGTGGCCTCACACAGCATCGCGCAGGCCGCGTATCGCAGTGGCGTGAAGATGTTCGAGCCTGTGCGCGATGACCTGAAGGGCAACATCGAGATGCACGACGAACTGGCAAGAGAAGAAGAAAAACGCCAGACTCAAGATGCGGAAGAAATCTCCTTGTAGCGTTAACTAACTCCCCCCAATTTTTGGGGGGATAATCCAGCATCATCGGCCTATAGTTTAAACAAGATGAAAGCATGTCGGGCAAATTATGCCCGACTTTTGTTTTGAACGAGGCTATCCCTACAATGAGCATAATCAAAAAAACGAGTAACAACACGCCGACGCCTCCGCCGGACGTGCTATGGCACACGCAACCCGCCGAAGACGTAAGCCGCGCCCTGGTCGTTGATATTTCTGCTGGCCTTACATCCGCCGAAGTAGCAAGCCGACGCGCTCAATACGGCCCCAATGAGCTAGAAGACAAAGGTATAGAAAGCCCACTTAAAATGCTGTGGGAACAACTGACCGACCCGATGGTGATGATTCTCATCGGCGCGGCGGTGATTTCCGCGTTTTTAGGGGATGTCAAAAGCGTGGTTGCCATCAGCGCGATTGTAGTACTTAACGCGATATTGGGCGTTAGTCAGGAATACCGGGCGGAAAAAGCGATGGCCGCGCTCAAGAAGATGGCCGCAAGCGCCGTCCGCGTGCGGCGAGATGGCATAGAGCAGGAACTCAACCCTGCTGACCTTGTGCCCGGTGATGTGATTCTGCTGGAAGCCGGGAGCGTCATCCCGGCGGATGCACGGGTGATGCACAGCGCCAACCTGCAAGTACAGGAGGCTTCCCTGACAGGCGAGTCGCTCTCTGTGGATAAACACATCAATGTGGTTGCGATGGAAAACGCGCCCTTAGGTGACCGCCACAACATGGTCTTCATGGGCACGTCCGTAACCTATG
This sequence comes from Aggregatilineales bacterium, assembly GCA_036734085.1. Taxonomy (GTDB): domain Bacteria; phylum Chloroflexota; class Anaerolineae; order Aggregatilineales; family Phototrophicaceae; genus J038. Next base: position 22,368 of record DAIMZF010000015.1, on the reverse strand, counting down.
GGCGTGGTCTGGCGGCGGTGGTCGCCACCGGGATGAACACCCAACTCGGCCACATCGCGCATATGATCCAGAGCGTGGAAAACGAAAAGACACCGTTACAGCGCCGCATGGCCCAGTTGGGGCAGGCGTTGTTTTACGTCGGGCTGGCGATTGTCGGGCTGGCGTTCTTCATCGGCATGATTACCGGGCTAACGGTCAATCTGGCGTTTTTGAACGCGGTAGCCATCGCGGTAGCGGTTGTGCCGGAAGGCTTGCCCGCCGTCGTGACCATCTCGCTCGCATTGGGCGCACAACGGATGCTCCGCCGCCGCGCCCTGATTCGTAAACTGCCCGCCGTAGAAACACTGGGCAGTGTGACCGTGATTTGCTCCGACAAAACCGGTACACTCACGGAAAATCGTATGACGGTCAAAATGCTGGATGTGGCCGGGTTCACCCATGACCTTGCGGACATCATCCAACAGGGCAAAAACGCACTCAGCCTGCAAACACAGGAGATTATGCGCCCCGTCCACGCGGAAGGCTTACTGCTGACGGCCAGCGTGTTGGATAACGACTCCGTCATCCGCATGGGCGAAAACGGCGAGATTTCCGCCATTGGTGACCCGACAGAAAGCGCCTTGCTGGTGGTGGGCGCTCAGTTTGGCTTCCTCAAGGATGCACTGGCGCTGACGTTCCCGCGTGTGGGCGAAGTGCCGTTCTCGTCGGAGCGTAAACGCATGACGACCGTGCATCAAATCCAACCGGGCGAAGTAGCGACGCTGGCGGTCGATGAAGTCGTGAATTTACTGGTCGCACAATCCGCTAACTATGTTGTGTTCGCCAAAGGCGGCGTAGACCGTCTGCTGGATAGTTGCAGTTACGTATGGATAGAAGGCCAATCCGTACCGATGAACGATGAACTGCGGCAGAGAGTCATCGCCCAGAACGATAAACTCGCGTCGGACGGCTTGCGCGTGTTGGGCGTGGCCTTCCGCCCGTTAACGAGCTTGCCGGATGAAATCAACGAAGCGACGATTGAGCATGACCTCATCTTTACAGGTATGGTCGGCATGATTGACCCGCCACGCCCGGAAGTAAAAATCGCGGTGGCGCGGTGTCGTGCCGCAGGCATCCGCCCCATCATGATTACAGGCGACCACCCCCTGACCGCGCAGGCTATCGCGCTGGAATTAGACATCGCGCGCGAAAGTGCGGATGGCGCCGCGCCGCGTGTCATAACCGGGACGAAGCTCGACAAGATGACTCCGGAAGAACTGCAAGAAATCGTAAAGACGGTCAACGTGTTTGCGCGGGTATCGCCGGAGCATAAGCTGAACATTGTGAAGGCGCTCCAGAAGCAAGGGCATATCGTCGCCATGACGGGTGACGGCGTAAACGACGCGCCCGCGCTCAAACGGGCGGACATCGGCGTGGCGATGGGCATTACTGGCACACCCGTCAGCAAAGAGGCGTCCGATATGGTGATTTTGGACGACAACTTCGCCAGTATCGTCAGCGCGGCGGAAGAAGGCCGCACTATCTACGACAACGTGCGTAAGTTCGTGAAGTACATCCTTGCCAGCAACACGGGTGAGGTGCTGGTGCTGTTCATCATTCAGTTACTGGGCTTGCCGCTTCCGCTTAACACCATCCAGATTTTGTGGATGAACCTCGTCACGGACGGCCTGCCAGCGTTGGCGCTGGGCGTGGAACAAGGCGAACCGAACGCGATGAGCCGCCCCCCGCATGACCCGTCAGAGGGCATCTTCGCGCGCGGGTTGGGCGCGTATCTCATCCGCATTGGCTTGCTGATTATGGCGGTAACGTTTGCCGTCGCGTTCCTCATCCCCATCCCGGAAGGCGACGACGCCCGGAATACCGTGTGGGGGACGATGATTTTTACCACACTGGTGATGTCGCAGATGGGGCACGCCTTAGCGATTCGCTCGGAGACAGACTCCGTGTTTAAGATTGGCTTGTTCAGCAACAAGGCCATGTTGTTCGCCGTCGGCATGACGACCGTGCTACAAATCGCGCTGATTTATACGCCGTTCGCGCAGGATTTCTTCTACACAGTGCCGCTATCCGCCGGTCAGTTAGCCATCTGTTTTGGGCTGGCGTTGGTGACGTTCTTCGGCGTGGAACTGGACAAATGGTTCTTCCATCGGCGTGGTAAATCCGCCGCGAAAACATCCAGTTAATATTTAGCCTACTTGCGCGGGAATCGTGCCCGTGATAAATTGGTTAAAACAATGTTATATCGGTCTTGGGAGACTGGAATTATGTCTGCAAAGGTGCTGGTCATCGACGACGAAGAAACAACGGTTAACCTCATCGCCATGCTGTTAGAACGCCGGGATTTTGAGGTCTTTAAAGCCTACCGCGCAGACGACTGTTTGCGGATGGCGTACAAACATCAGCCGGATATTGTCCTGCTGGATATTATGATGCCAGAAATGGACGGTTGGGAGGTCTGCCGCCGCTTGCGGGAGATGTCCGACGTGCCGATTCTGTTTTTGACCGCCCGAAGCGACGTGAAAGACGTGGTGGACGGCCTGAACATGGGTGCGGACGACTACATCATCAAGCCGTATGATAATGATGAGCTTGTTGCCCGCATCAAGGCGCATCTGCGCCGCGCCCCACGCAACGATATGAGCGAAGAACTGATTTTTGATGAGGGCGAATTCCGCGTGAACTTCATGAATCGTGAGGTTTACGTCCGCAACGAGATCAAACACCTGACGCCTAAAGAGTTTAATCTGTTGGGGGTACTGGTACGCAACGCCGGGCGCGTGGTCACGCGGCGGGAACTGGTGACACAAGCATGGGGCGAGGAATACAGCGACGCTATCGACAGCCTCAAGCTCTATGTTCACTACCTGCGGCAGAAAGTGGAGACAGACCCGGCGCGGCCAGATTATATTCTAACGTCGCGCGGCGTGGGGTATCGCTTCGCCGGGCGTTAGGGTTAGTAGGATAATTAATTCATGGGGTGGTGCGTCAAGCCGCCCCTGACAATGTAACATTTGTTAGAATCGTTTGACAATCGTTGATGCACCGTTGTTTTCCCCGTAACCTCTGGCATCTGCATTCCGCTTATGTTTGACAACCCCCCGCGTAATTTCTATAATCTTTACGGAATTCATAAGTTGCCGCGTGCTGATACCCTGCTCATGATGCGCCCGGCGCAGATGTAAGCCAATCATTAAAATATAGCCTGAGGAATACCTGCAGATGAGTTATGCAAAACGCTTCTTCCTGCTCGTCAGTGTTCTAATCGCCACTCTGCTATTTACTTTAACCCTCAACACCCCCGCCCAAGCCCAAAACCCGGAAATCACCTACGGCTCGACCACATTAGGCAAGTTGGATGTAGGCGTGCCTTTCACCTTCTTCGGCTTTAGTGGGCAGGCCGGCGACCTTGTGACGGTGCGCCTGGTCAGCTTTGATGATGTGTTTCAACCGACCTTAAGCCTTGTTGCCCCTACCGGACAACAGCTTGTCTTTAGTTGGCGGGATGTAACCGCGCCCGGCAACCATGCCCGTGTGGATGTACTCCTGCCGCAGGATGGCACATACAATGTGCAGGTGGGCACACAAAACGGCGCGGAGGGGCAATTCTTGCTTCGGCTGGATGGTGTTAATGTCAACGATGCGCGGTCTGCCTTGCCGGGTGATGCGTTTTTAGCAAACTTCACGGCGGATAACTACCAGCAATTGCTCCGTGTGGAAGGCTCCTTAAACGCTGTGCAAATGCTGGAATTTGAAGGCAACGGCGGGCAGTTTTCCGCCGCTATACACGGGGCAAACGGAGCTTTATTAGGGGTGGTCACGTCTAATCCGCAGGGATTAGCCTACTTTGCACTCCCGCCCAACGACGCCACCTACACTGTTCTTATCACCAATGCGGACATCATTCCGCAGACCGTGCAACTGTCCATCGGGGAAGGCGACGCTGTGCAGACCTTCCAGACCAGTAATGAAGCCAATAATTCACAGAATGGCGAGTCCATCGCCAGTGCTTCTACAGGGGCTTGTCGTGTGACTACGGGCAACGGTGGAACGAACCTACGTACCGGGCCGGGCACAAACTACCCGGTACTGACCACACTTCCCGGCCAGAGTAACTATATCGTAAGCGGACAGAATAGCGGCTGGTATGCAATCAGTCATCAGGGCGGCACGGGCTGGTTGTTTGGCGGCGTAACCACATTGGAAGGTGCCTGTAGTGGTGTGGCCGTCATCAGCGCACCGAGCGCGCCAACAACGGGCGCGGGCGCATCTGGGACGACATCTCAAGGGTCGCCAGCTCCCCCACCCAATACTGGCGGCAATCCTTCTGGCGGTAATCCTCCTGGTGGTGGGAGTTCTGGTGGTGGCGCACCTGCACCCCAGCCGACTGCCATCCCCCCACGCGCAACAGCCGTTCCACCACAACCGACTGCTGTTCCGCCGCAACCCACAGCCGTCCCGCCCCAGCCGACGCCAATCCCAGCGCCTACACAGAGTCCGCCCGGCGGCGGTGGTGGGCCAATCTATCTTGATCCAGTCCCCGTCTGCCCGGATTTTACTTGCGATATTCCCTGATTTAACCTGCATCAAATCCAACCAACAGGGCGGAGGCGCACAACCTCCGCCCTGTTTATCCCCTCATACTACGCATGACCTACGCGCCGCCTACGGCTAACCTACTAATCCTGTTTTTTTACTTTTTTTGTATTTGCGCGAAATACATTATCAACCCACAATAGATTGCATGAAGGTGATTTAATTTGTAGAGCAAACTATTCTAGGAGACATCACATGCGGCTTAAAAAAATAGGTTTTGTTGTGTGGGTGATTGGCCTTTTGGCCTTTTTGAGTGTGCCTTTGGCACGCGCCCAGACCGTTCTTAATTATGGAGAGGCGGCGCTCGGCAAGATTGAGGCTGGCGTGCCGTTTGGGTTCTTTAACTTCTTTGGCAACGAGGGCGATTTGGTCAGCGTGCGTCTGGTGAGTTTTGACGCCGCGTTCCAGCCGACGTTAAGCGTCGTCAGCCCCACCGGGCAACAGCTTATCTTCAGCAATGGCGATCCGTCCTCATTTGGTAATAATGCCCGCGTGGATTTGATCTTACCGCAGGCAGGCGCATACAACGTACAAGTAGGCGCTCTGAATAACACGGAAGGCCAGTTTATCCTGCGGGTGGATGGCCTACGCACACTAAACACCATTCCGCTAAGTGCAGGCACAGAGGCTATTCCTGTGAGCTTTCTGGATGCACCGAGTCAAGTTTTACAGGTAGAAGGCTCCCCGACAGAAACGCGCGTTATCAACTTTGCAGGCGGCGAAGCGCGCTATAGCGCATCTATCCACGGGCTAAGTGGAAACCTGCTCGGCACAGTTGCATCAACATCCACCGGGTCATCCTTTGCTTTGCCACCCTCAGACGGCACATACACTATCGTGCTGACCAATCTCGATTCCACCCCTGACCCGGTATTTGTACAGGTCGGTAGCTCGGCGGCATCCGCTAGCACAGGCTCTACCGGGCAAACCGGACAGACAGGCACAACGGGTTCTACTGGACAAACAGGGACAACGGGTTCCACCGGGCAAACCGGGACGACTGGCGGCACGGTTGATTCAAGCGTTTGTACCGTTTTCTCGCCGGGTCAGGTCAACTTGCGCGGCGGGCCAGGCACGAACTATGAAATTGTCGGGTCACTGCCGGGCGGCTCCAGCTATCCGGCTACCGGGCAGAATAGCGGTTGGTATACCATCATTTATCAAGGCCAGACAGCATGGGTTTCCGCCAGTGTAACCACCATCACCGGGCCGTGCGGTAATGTGCCCTTCGTGGAAGCCCCCAGCCCCACCGGGCAAACTGGGCAAACCGGGCCGACTTCTACACCGCCGCCAACGACCACCGGGCCTAGCTCAACCCCACCGCCGACTGTAGAAGGCCAGGCACCGCCGCCGACTGCACCGCCACCACCGACCGCCACCCCGACTGAAGCTGTGGCCGCATTCCCGGATAACCCAACCCAATACACATGGGAACTTGACCGCGACGCTAGCGGAGCCGCCGCACAATACACCCAGACTATCTCCTCACCGGGCTGGCATCAACTGCGGATACGGGTAACGAACCTGAGCAATCAGGGTGGGGCGAATGCCTTCCGTGAATTTGCGTTTATTGTCACCTGCGCGGGCAGTAACCTACGCTTCGGCACAGCCGGACGTAACTCCCCGCCAACCCGCAGTTGTAACGAAACGGTCAACCGTTCCTTCACACGCGATAGTGACAACTTTACAATGTGGATTCGTGTAGAGGACGGCCCGGCTGTAACTTACACCATCATTGCTACGCGCCTGCGTTAATCTACGCCGACGCACCATACATAAACGGGGTTGCCAACACAGGCCGCCCCGTTTTTTATTGGGTAGATTGGTCACCAATGGTTTGCAAGGCGTCCGCATTTTGCATTACTATTGACGTGGAAGTTAGTTGAAAGGATGTCACCTTGCCGGATTCAATCCCCCATGACCGTGTGGGCAACGTCAGCAAATGGACAATTGCGGAACTTACCCTTATTTTATTGCGGCAGTTTAAGCGCCTGTTAGCAGAACGGGACGCAGACTTCAGTGATGCCGAACTACGAGAAATTGCGGACAAGGTGCAAAATCGGCAGACTCCCGGCCCAAAAATGCTAAAAATCCGCACGGTGCTGGCGGATATGGTGCAGGAAAGTCTTGCTGTGCTAGGGGAGTGGGATTTAACGTTCGTGCAATCCCTGAAGACGGATATGAACGACCTTGCCCACCGTTGGCAGACCACCGCCGATTTTCTGGATGTTGCCAACCGCAAAACTAACGCAGAACTCCGCATCAGCGCGGGCAGTGCGTTGATGGCGCTTTTAGGCGAACCCGTGAATGCGGAGTATCTGCTACAGGCTGTAGACTATGATTTGACAACGTATGATGAGTTAGATATAGACGCAGTCATCGCTAAACGGGCTTTGCTATATGCCGCACAAATCCCGGAGTCCGCACCGGATTGGTTGGCGCAAGCCCGGGCGTGGATGCATGGGTAAGATGCCGTAAGTTATACCATCGTCTCCAACAAGACCTGATAGATGAGAATGTATAAGGTTGTGGCTATAACAAAGGTATAGAATAGCGGACGGATGTCTCTTTCTTTAAGTAAAATAAACATCATGCCTGCCGTTAAAGCTGGGAATACTGGATAGATAAAGCGGCTCTCCGGCACAGTCAGGATGCTATACAGGAAGATATAACTGTTAATAAGCACGAAGACCGCCAAAAAACTCGCATTAATCGCCATCTGTCGATTGTAGTTTAAGATGAAATGTTGGTTGATATAAAGGAATGCAGTAAAGAGTAGCAAACCTGCGAAGAAGACCGGATGATTAGCAGGGTTTTCGCGGGTTTGACGATAGACCGACCACTCATAGTTTTGAAATAGCCCTATTGTTTTACCGGTAATCATATTAAATGCACCGAGTGGGTCTTCCGCGTAGCGTCGTAGGGTATCTCCTATAGAAAATTCGCCGTCTATCTGCCGCGCTTCATTGATGTAATAAACTGTAGCTGATAACGTGTTATCCTCACCAACATATGTTTCGTACTTGTAGACGAAAGTTGTTTCAGTCAAGTGTAATGGGATGTAGTCTCTTTCCCATTGTGTAACAAGATTAAATTCACGATCTACTGTATAAACACGCCAGAGTTGCACAGACAATATAATTAACAAAATAAAAGCCCCCATAAGTAACTGAGGGAATATTTTTGAGGCATGAGTATCCAGAAACTCTTTATGCGCCTTAAATGTGCTGTTGATTAGGGTACCGAACACAAAAAGGCCAGCCCATAGTGCAAAGAAGGCGATAGACCAGTTGAGATGAAATGGCCTGATGATAGTCAGGATTGCAATAACCAAAGCCACTAATAAAATTTGATAGCGCACACGTGCCATACAAATGACCAGGAAAACCGTTACCCCTAATACAGTGATCGAATCTGTAAGAACTTCCTGAGTCATTGCTAATAGAAGTGGATTTAACTGGATCAATGCAAAACAGACTAATCGATGCCAACGTTTAAGGCTAAACCCTGCCCGTTCTGCTAATTTCGAGAGTGTGTAAACAGTCGCAAGTGCTGTGACGATATGTAATAAAAATTGGATAAATCCAACGCCATCTGTAAAGTTGACCGTGTTAGGTGTAATGAGGTAGACAAAGTTGAGGAAGACCGGATAGCCATACGTGCGTGTGTTCCCCACAAACAAGCCTCGTTCACGCATAAATTCTGCAATACGATTGTATTGTCCGGCATCATAGTATAGCTCTCCGCTCATCTCTGAACGAATAACGAGTACTACAATCAGATAAGAAATGGCAATGACAATGAGGTATGGCAGGCTGACGATTAAACTGCTTTTGATCTGATTGGTCACAGGTTATTTCACCTTTTAAGAAAGAATGACTAAAGAGCCAAAGCTTTTAATTACGCAAGCGTTTGGGAGGGGCTTCGTCTTCGTACTCATCGAAGATGTCTGCATTGTAGGGCAGTTCCCCGTCTATCAAGTTGCCTTGCTGACGAAGCACTTGCCGCTTGAGCGTTTCTTTAAATACTTCGCGCTCGTCTTCATCCATCAATTCTAGCAAAAGGCGCATCTTATCGCTACCATCACCGCCGCGCTTCTTCTTACCTGCCGGGCCGACTTCTACACGCGGACGTTGTGACTGTTGCGTGCTGTTATCATCCGACCAAATCATCATGCTTGTTAACCCGGCGGCCATAAATGGGATGATAAGCCCCAATACACCCATATTACTTGCCACCGCTAAGGTAATGGTCACACCGGAACACAGCACCCAGATGCTAACAGTCGTCGCCGATTTCCAAAAATTATTCATCAGGATACCCCCTAACTAATATGGTTAATGAATACCAGAATTATACGAGATTTCACACAGAAAGGTTGTAGCATCCGTGTTTTAGTGGATTATGTTATAATAACATCATGTTTAACCATGACAATGAACTCAACATACAAAATAATGCATCCGCAACCATCCGCGCCGATGCCCGGCGGAATCATCGCCTTGTGATAGAAGCGGCGGCGAAGCTATTTGCTCAGTATGGTGTCGAAGCTGTCTCTATGACGCAAATTGCACAGGAAGCAGGGGTCGGCAAAGGCACACTGTATCGCAACTTCCCCAACAAAGTGAGCTTATGTTATGCGTTGCTCGACCAGGAACAGCGCGATTTGCAGGAGTCTACGTTCCGTCGCCTGCGCCAGACGGATGCGACGGCGGCAGATACTTTACTATGGTTTCTGGAGCAAGCCGGGCAGTTTGTGCTACGGAATGAGGAATTACTCCATGCGGGCGCGGACGACGCACAAGGCGTCGCGCTGGATATTCGCGCTCATCTGTGGTGGCGGCAAACTATCCAGAACTTACTCCTTCAGGCAGGGGCACAAGGCGATCTGAGTTACTTCAGCGATACGCTTTATGTCTTGCTCCATGTGAACACCATCCGCTTTCAGCGCCATAGCCTTAAGTACTCCGAAGAACGAATTATCGCAGGGCTACGGGCTACCGCATGTCACTTCGTTGGGGCATAAGTGGCCGCGTGTCAGTTTATTGCCCGTGCCGATATTTGTGATGTATAATCTGCATAATATCTTTTAGACAAATTATACAACAATCAAATGAGGGCATGGGATGTTAAATACGACCCTAAACACACAAGATTTCATCACCCTTGAGAGCCGCTATAACGCCAAAAATTACAAACCATTGGATGTCGTGCTGGAACGTGGCGCAGGCATTTGGGTTTGGGATGTGGAGGGCAATCGCTATCTGGATTTTCTCAGCGCGTATTCTGCCGTAAATCAAGGTCACGCACACCCGCGCATCCTGGCGGCACTGACGGCGCAAGCGGCCAAATTGCCGTTAACATCGCGGGCATTCCGCAATGACCAACTGCCCTATTTTGCACAAGAGCTATGCGACTTGCTCGGCTACGAGAAGATGCTCCCCATGAATAGCGGCGCGGAAGCAGTGGAGACGGCCATCAAGTTGAGCCGCAAATGGGGTTACAAAGTAAAGGGTGTCACACCCGGCCAGGCGGAGATTATCGTATGCACCGGGAACTTTGCCGGACGCACCACAACCATCATCGGCTTTAGTGACGAAGAACAGTATAAAGATGGCTTCGGGCCGTTCACACCGGGATTTGTCACCGTGCCTTATGGCGACTTCGACGCCTTGACAGCCGCCATCAACGAGAACACCGTCGCGTTTTTGGTAGAGCCGATTCAGGGTGAGGGTGGCGTGGTTGTGCCGCCGCAAGGCTACCTGCGTCATGCACGGGCACTATGCGACGCCCATAACGTCCTGCTCATCACGGATGAAGTGCAGACCGGGCTAGGCCGTACCGGACAATTGCTGGCCTCTGCATGGGAAGGCATCCGCGCGGATGTGGTGACATTGGGCAAGGCGCTTTCCGGCGGATTTTATCCCGTTAGCGCGGTGCTGGCCTCTGCGGAGGTGATGAGCATGTTCCAACCGGGCGATCACGGTTCGACGTTTGGCGGCAACCCATTAGCATCGGCGGTAGCACGGGAAGCCTTGCAGGTGTTGGTGGATGAGCGCCTGACGGAAAACGCACGCGAACAGGGCGAGTATCTCATGGCGTGCCTGCGGGACATCAACAGCCCCCACGTCAAGGAAGTGCGCGGGCGCGGCTTGCTCATCGGGGTGGAATTACACGCCAACGCAGGCGGGGCGCGGCGCTTCTGTGAGGCGCTGAAAAATGAAGGCTTGCTCTGCAAAGAAACACACGAGACTGTGATTCGGTTTGCACCGCCGTTGGTCATTGAACGGGCGGACATCGACTGGGCACTGGAACGCATCACGCGCGTTTTGCGGATGGCTTAGGCCAGAAAACAGGGGCTGACCACAGGGTTAGCCCCATCAATCACCCTTTAACCCAGTCCTAAGTCGCAGTAGACAAAGCGGTTATCGCGTTGGTACAAGTCGTGGACTTCAAATGAAATGGGTGTTTTGAAGATTGGCCCGTCATAAACAAATGTATGGAATTCCCCATTTTCTCCGCATGGGTCAACGTGCGGCGGCAAATCCCGCAGGAAGTTAGCGTCAAAATCCCTGCCGACAAATGACTGATTCATGCGCGTTAAATCCACACTGACGGTCAACGCTTTAAAGCCCAACTCGATGAACTCTTGTGCCAGCCCGCGTGTATCCCGCCCCCAAAGCGGATACATGCTCTTCATGCCAACGCGGTGCAGATGCGCGTCGCGGTATTCGCGCACATCTTCCAAAAATAAATCACCATAAGCCACATGATTATAGACGCCGGTCTGCCGTAGTTGGTAGAAGGCGGCTTCTAAGGCTTCTTCGTACTCCTGATTTGTTGGCGTCGGTGGCATCTCCACCGGGTGAAGCGGAATACCGAGCGCGTCCGCTTGGGCGGCGATGAGTTCAAGCGGTGTATCGTGGGAGATGATGCGCCCGGTCTCGGTGTTGACGGTGGTCATCAGGTGCGAGACTTCATAGCGATACGCCTGTTGCAGTTTAATCAGCGCGACGGCGCAATCTTTGCCACCACTCCACGCCAGGATAATTTTATCTTTCATGCAGATTATGTCCTTCATGGTTATCCCCATGAGTGTATCCTGTAGCTTGAGGGGGGTCAAGTTGGGCGTTTTATCGATTATGCGCGTATTGTATAATTGTAGTTTATGACATTGTTTTAACGGGGGCAGATGTGGCAATCCTCAACGCCGACGAACTCGACATCATCAGCCATAGTGCAGAGCAAACTCGCCGACTGGGGATGCGCTTAGGGGCGTTGTTGTTGCCCGGCGATGTCATTTGTCTGTCGGGTGATATGGGCGCAGGCAAGACGGTTTTCACCAGTGGCATAGGGCATGGGTGGGGGGCACAGCAAGCCGTCACCAGCCCGACATATAATCTGGTGCATCAGCACGCCCGCTTAACCGATAGCGCCAAACTATACCATCTGGATTGTTACCGTCTGCATAGTGTGGCGGATGCCGCGACTGTCGGACTGGATGATATTCTGGACGATGGTGAGAGCGTGGTCGTGTTTGAATGGCCGGAGCGCATCGCGGAAGCGTTGCCCAAAAAACGGCTATGGATTGAACTACGTGTGACAGAACCCACACGCCGCAACATCATCTTTTCCGGTGATGGCAAACGTTATACGGAACTCATCGCACAGTTTCGTGAGATTGCGTATGGGGTGTAGGCTAAGTTATTGGAGCCTACAGATAAAAATCTAACCGCTAAAAACTAACGACTTAAAACAATATGCTAATCGCCATTGATACCGCTACAAAAATCATGAGCATTGCCCTGCACGACGGCCATACGGTACTCGCCGAGAAGACATGGCAAGCCGGGAACAGGCACACAACCGCGCTAGCACCCACATTACAAGCCATGCTCGGTGCGTGCGGCGTGACGATACAGGACATCAGCGCGGTCGCGGTTGCTACCGGGCCGGGATCGTATACCGGGTTACGCATTGGCGTTTCCTTCGCTAAAGGACTGGCCGCCGCGCGGAATTTGCCGCTTGTTGGCATGACCACGCTCGACATCATCGCCAAAGGCCAGCCACAATATACCAGTGGCACAGGCTTGATTGCGGTGGTGCAGGCCGGGCGCGGGCGTGTGATGGTACGGGCGTATCGATGGCACAAGGGCGGATGGCACAGCCGCACAGAGGCGCGTCTGCTGGATTGGGCGACGCTCATCAGTACATTGGATGGCGCGGCAGTTATCACGGGTGAAGTCGATGACGACGGGCGAGCGGCGCTGGTCGATGTCGCGCAAGTCACGATTGCTCCGGCGGCGTGGCGCTTGCGGCGGGCGGGCTTTTTGGCAGAATACGCCTGGGAGCAAATCCGCACGACGGAAGCAGAAACAGGAGAAGCCGCGCAGACCTTCGCCGCCGTTAACGTCCTGCCCATCTATTTACAGACGGATTAAACCGCGCGATGTCTCTGGTTTTGCGCTACATGCGCCTGAGCGATGTCTACGATGTGACCGACATCGACAAACGCGCTTTTGGCCGCGATGCGTGGCCGTCCCGGTCTTTCGTTTATGAAGTGGACGAATCCACGCATAGCTTTATGGCCGTGTTGGAAGAAATGCCGCCCGCGCCACCCGATGGGGAACCCCTCAACCCTTTACGCCGCCTCATCCGCACATGGACGAACGGTGGGCGCATCCTGGCATATGGCGGGCTATGGTGCATCGCGGACGAAGGCCACATCAGCACAATTGCCACCTACCCGGAAGAACGCGGCAAAGGATACGGGGAACTTCTGCTGGCCGCGATGGTGCAAAAGTCCATCAATTTAGGCGCGGCTTACATCGTGCTGGAAGTCCGTGTGAGCAACGTCACCGCGCAAAACCTCTACCGCAAGTATGATTTCATCATCGAAAATACCAAGACAAAATACTATAAAGACAAAGAAGACGCCTACGACATGCGCCTAGACCTGACCGATGCCGCGATACGGGAACGGCTAGCGGCACGTTGGGCGGCGATACAGGCCCGCATCCCGGTTGAGGATACCTATACTTATATGCCACATCCTCGTCTGGGGCGCTGAGATTGATTGACACCCCCGCACTATTCAATCAAAACGCCGGCCATCACGGGATAGTGGTCACTGGGATAAAGCGGCGGCTCGGCATCGCGGATGATGTCACAGGATAATGTCCGTACTTGCCGGGTTGCGCCATCCTTGACCAAGACCCAATCAATACGCTGACCAATCGCCGGGTATGCTGTGCCTTTAAAGTCGTGGAAGGTGTTGGTCTGTGCGTCCTCTGTGTGGCCTGCCTCCGCGAAGGTATCGCGCCATCCCGCCGCCGTGAATATCCCCTGCACCACGCCCGCAGGGGTGGCTTCTTCTTCCATGCCGGGCGGTATGACGCCGCCGTTTTCTTCAATCGCCCATACACGAGAGTTAAAATCGCCTGTGATAATTGCGGGCCAGCCTTCCGGGTTGATGGTGGGCAACTGCGTAAGGATGAGCCGTGCCGCGCCCCGCCGTGCTTGCTCGCCGATGTGGTCTAGGTGCGTGTTGAGCATAAACAGGGGCAGGTTGGCCGCTTTATCAAACAGATGCACCCATGTGGCACACCGCACAAACACGCCATCCCACCCCATTGACCACACATCCGGCGTCTTGCTGAGGTAAAAGCCGCCGGTCTGGAGCAAGTCGAAGCGGTCATTTAGCCAATAAATCGGGTTTTGCATCCCGTATGCGCTATCATCAATGGTGTTCAGGCCGGGTGTGTGCGCGTACTGCGGCAGATGCTCCGCGTAGGCGTCACGGTGGCCGCTCTGGAATTCCTGAAAGCCGATGAGGTCGGGGTGATAGTGGCGAAGGGTGCGGATGTTGAGGTTGGCGCGGTGAGGCCAGTAGTTCGCGCCGTCAATTTCCATCATGCTACCGCGCAGGTTAAACGTCATCACTGTGACCGGATGTTGACTCATAGTTAGTCGATGTCTCCAAACATGCGTAAGAGTTTAAGGGCAACCTGTAAATCAATCCGGGTTCCGGGATCGGACAAATCTACATTGCAAATCTCGCTGATGCGTTGCAGGCGATAGTTGAGTGTACTCCGGTGGATGTGCAGATTTTCCGCCGTGCTGACGCCGTTGCCGCCCGCGTCCAGGTAAGCTTCCAGCGTGTGGAATAAATCCGCCTGACTTTCTTTACACAGTTGTTGTAGCGCGGGGGTGTGCGGGTTATGCTCCAGCGATTCCTGCCCGGCATGGTACAACGTATGCAGATACCCCAGGCTCTCGTAGTAGAAATCCGGCCCATCCTGGCGCAGACGCCGCGCGATTTCCAGCGTTTCGCGGCATTCCGTATAAGCACGGCGGACGAGCTTTGCGCCTATGTGTATGCCGCTAATGCTGATTTTCGCTTTTCCTTCGCGGCTGGTCGGTGTGCGGATGGCATCAATCACGTCGGTCGGTTGCTCGGTGGCCTGCGCGATGACGGTCAACTGCCCGGCGTACTGCCCGACGATGACCGGGCGCTTGTGGTTGAGCATCAACTGGTTAATGTCCCGGTACAGCCGGAGCAAACGCTGAGAGGTCGCTTGTGGATAATCGACCATGAACATGCGGTAAGGCTGGCGTAAGTCCACATTATAACGCAGAGCCTGGTCAGTCAGTACGTTAGCGCCGCTCATCTCGCCCTGTATCAAGCGGGCGAGCAGGTTTCCCTTCAGGCTGGCTTCCGCGCCTTGTACGGCCTCTTGATAGAGCATCATCAGCGCGGCGATGGTCGAGCCGCTTTCAATCGCCATATGGTCAAGGTCAGTCAGGCGGTGGTCATCGGCGATAATCCACATATACCCATAAATTTCACCGTGTACCACAATCGGCGCGAGGATGCGTTCCATGCCTAGCCCGACATGCGGCATCGCCTTAATAAAGACCGGGCGCAGAGTCTCACGGATTTTAGGCAGAATTTGTGCTTCCAGCGCTTGCACAAGGCGCGGGTCTGTTCGTCCAAATTGTTGCGTATAGCGGCGGGCTTCATCCACCGGGCCGATGTTGGCGCTGGCGAGGGCTTCAAAGCGGGGTGTCTCTATGCTGACCGACTGGTTAATCATGTCCGCCAGTTCAATCGCCAATTGTTTGATTCCGCCGCCCTCTAACACCAACCCGGTCAGGCGCTGGTTGATGGCTAATGCGCGACGCACAAGCGCCATATTCTCCTGGCTGATGTGTTCGTTGGCGGCACGGGCGAGGTCTACATAGCGCTTGGTGTAATGCACTTCCATCAAAGGAAAGCCGTGTTCATCCGCGACGGCACACATCCCGTCCGGCAGATGCTCAATCTTTTGACCGACCGTGACCAGCAACCCGGCCACATCTTTTGTCACCATCGCCCGCAGATAGTCCGCCTGGTCATCCGGCAGGGGCGGCAGATTGCTATAAGTGGTCAGGACGAGTTCGCCGCCATTTAACCAATTGGCCGCATCCGGCACGCCGACGTTATGCACCCATTTAATCTCTTTATTCAGCCCGGCGTGTCCGGCGATGACGCGCACACCGTCAAATTCTGGTAACGTTAAAGCCTCTTTAACTGTCAGCATACTTTCTCCGTTAAAAGCGGTGTCGGCTTTAGTAAGCGTCTGTGCAGACGATAACCTGACCGCCTTTTTGCTTATCGTTTCCCTAATCGCCACATTCCGCTAAAATAGAAGTAACCAGGAGGGGGAGCGATGATAGCCCGTTTTGAAATTTACCATGAGATTCTACAGCTAAACCCGGAAAAAGACCATCAACGCATTGTGTACCTGGATGGCGCATACGAGTTCCCATGGCTGACGACGCGGGCGCTGGAATTCGCGTTGTTCCGCACCTATGCCGTGCCTAGCATCTCCGCTTTGCTGGATAAAACAGGCGAATTCCGCAAGCACGGCCAGCGCCGTTACGATGACACATCGCTCATCATCGCGGAAATCAGCGAACACGGCTACGATAGCGAACGCGGGCGGGCGGCCATCCGCCGGATGAACCAGCTACACGGGCGCTTCAACATCAGCAATGAAGACTTCCTGTATGTGCTATCCACGTTTATTTATGTGCCGCAAGTGTGGATTCAGCGTTATGGTTGGCGCAGGCTGACCGAAAACGAGAAACAAGCCGGATATTTCTTCTGGCGTGAGGTGGGGCGGCGCATGGCGATTAAAGACATCCCGCCGGATACGGACTCGTTCTATCGGTTTCATGTGGATTACGAGCGCGAACACTTCCGCTATGCGCCGCAGAATGAGCGCGTAGGCGAGGCGACGGTGCAAATCTTCCTGAATTGGTTCCCCGCGCCGCTTCATCCGGTGGTGCGCGAGATGATTTATGCCATGCTGGATGACCCCTTACGCGAGGCGTTCGGCTTCCCGAAGGCGTCGCGCTGGTTAACGGCCTATGGAGAGCTATCCTTGAAGTTACGCGGCAAGTTCATCCGCTATGTGATGGGCCAACGCACAGAGCCGCGCTTACTAACGCAGATGCGAAACCCGACGCATCCGCTAGGCTACCAGATTGAAAAATTGGGGCCGTTGGATGCTGTGGGACAGCCGGAAGCCGATTTGTAACAAAATAAGGCGTCGGCGCGTATAACAATTGAATACTTTAAGCGGAATCTATCACTTTGATAGATTATCTGTTAAACAGATAGATTGAACAAACAGGTTCTAAAAACCGATATTTGTTTTCTGAGAATAGGGCTACACCCATGCGAAGAAACACACGGAATACTTTATGGCTGGTCTTATTAAGCATCCTCATGACGCTGGTCATCCTTTCCCCGAACGTTGCACCGGCGGCTCAGGCTGTGCTGGCGGGCATTTTTCTGTTGGCAATGGGCGGCGTGCTAATGGACGCCAACATCAGCAACCGCTTGCTACAGGGCATTACGGAGCGTGTGAATACACGCCAGAGTCGCATCAGCCCACAAGCGCGGGAAGCACGGGAACGTGCGGAACAGCGCGGCAGTTATTTTTCCGGTGAAATTGAACTGGCCGACATCGGCATCATCACGGCGCAATCCGGCAGTGAAGGACTGGTGATGCGCCGCACGCGCACAATCTCCAAAGATGATGACGGCGTGCGCCCGTTTATCGTGTTGCAAGTCCCGCCGGAAGACGCCGACCGTAACGCCAACATGCGGTTTGAATTCATCGACCAGAATGGCGAACAGCAATATGTGCATGAAATGAGCGTGTATCTGCGGGATGGTGAAGTCAACATCCTGGCAGACCATCATCTGCCCTTGTTCGACAACGGCGCGATTAACGGCATTGGCGACTGGGATTTGCGTGTATACATCAACAATGTGCTTGTCGGCCTGCACAACTTCCAATTGACGGCATCCACTCAGGAACGGCAGAACCGCACCTTGCCCAGAAGTGAGGCCGAACGCCAGCAACGACTCAGCGCGGAACGCCGCGACGCCCCCCTCAGCCTGGAAGATTTGTTACGTGGGCAGGATGAAAGCGGACGGAGTAGCCGATAATGTGGAACTGGAACGGTAACTGGCATTGGAACTGGGAGGAGATGTCCAACACGGAACGGGCACTATCGATTCTGTTTGGATTGTTCATCTTATCAATCGCTTTTCAGGCGGTGTCGAGTATTGTCCCGTTTTTTATGCTGTTCTTCCTCATCTGGTGGCTGACCAGTGATAATGATGACAATAACGGCGAAGACGAAGCAACAGACGCCACCCCCGCACGCACGCGCCGACCTTACGGCGATAACGTGTTCCCCCATGCGTTGGCCGCCGTGCGCGAAGCCGGGATGAACCCGGAAACGCTGGCCGTGTTGCCGGTGGATATTGGCCTTATCGCCTTCTATGAGGATGACGCCCCTATCCTGCATCATACCCGCCCCATCCCGGACGATAGCGACTACATCCAGCCCTTTGTGCAGTTGCGCGTGCCACAGGCCGCCGTTGGCCGGGTGCGCTTCGAGATTATTGACCATTACGGGCAACAGGTCTTTTTGCATGAGGATTTGTACCAGTTGGAGCGCGGGCGGAATCTTGTCACGCCGTCGGCGCGGATTCCCCTACACGATGAGCAGAATATCGAAGGGGTGTGGGAGTTGGGCATCTATGCGGATGGGCGACTGTTGGCGCGGCACATCTTCGGCTGGACACCCGCCCAAGCGCCGGATTTTGACCGTAATATCGGGGAAGATGGGGAGATGAACAGCGAGCTTCGCGCTATTCTGGCACAAAGCCGCCTGGAGCAGATGTCGATTGATGAGTTACTCGCGTATCAGGACGATGACGACGACACAAACGCCGATGCCCAACAGAAGATGAGCCGCAAGCCCTGATTCATTGGCTGGCCTACTTAGCCAATGTCTTTGAGTCCTGTAGGGTTTTCTTTGCTTTCTCTGTAGGCTCTTTGTACAGGGGCAATGTAAAACCAAACGTACTGCCCTCCCCATAGATGCTATCAAAAAACAGATTGCCGCCGTGCCGTTCAATGATGTTCTTGACGATGTTCAGCCCCAAGCCCGTGCCTTCTATTTTGCCTGTTTCCTCTGTTTTAACGCGGGCATACGCCAGGAACAAATCGTCCTGCTGGTCTTCCGGGATGCCATATCCATTATCCTGCACGGTAAGAATCACCTGATAGCCTGATACCGGCGCAAGGCGCACGTTAATCTGGCCGCCCTCCGGCGTATACTTCACCGCATTGCTGATGAGGTTAATCATCGCTTCGTAGATTTGCAGGGCGTCGCCGTGAATGACCGCGTTTTTAATGCTGGCGTCGAACGACAGCGTTTGTTTTTTCTCCTGAGAAAGCCAACTAAACTCGCGCACGGCTTCCCGTACTTGCGGCACTAAGTCGAACGGCTCGGCGGTCTGCTCCTGCGCCATGCGCTCGATGCGCTCTAACGAGAGGATGTCGTTAATCATCACGGTGGAACGCCGCACGGCGGAAAGCATCTGCTCGATATAGTCTGGATATTCCTCCGGCAATAGCTCCTGGTCAAGTTGCATCATGGAGACATAGCCCATTAGCACGGCCAACGGATTGCGAAGGTCGTGGGCGGCAATGCGTATCATATCCGTCTTGATGCCTTCCAGATGGCTGACCTGTTGATATAACCGTTGCAATTCCTCAATTTGATCCTGTGCCTGATGATACAGCCGGGCGTTTTCCATCGCTACGGCGATGCGGTCGCTCAAAATCTGCATAAACGACAGCGTTTCCTCTGTAAATTGCGTCGCTTTGGGCGTTTGCAGGTTCAGCAGGCCGATGACGGACTCGCGGCCTGTAAGGGGTAGGAGTAGGCGCTTGATAGGCGTGTTAGTAATTAATGCGGCCTGGCGCGTCTTGATGGCATGATAGACATCCGGCTCGTTGAAGTCGAACTTGACCGCACCGACAATTTTGGAGGCGATGAGCTTACGCTGGTCGTTGAATAGCGCGATGTAGCCTTCATCGCCCCCACTGAGGCGCAAGGCCGCATCCAGCGAGATAAGCAAAACATCATCCACACTCAATGTTTCCGCGATTTCGTCGGAAATCTGGCGCAGGATATCCAGTTGGTGCAAGCTCCACTTCAGGTCATCTTCTGCCCGCTTGCGTTGGGTGATGTCGTGGAAGACCAGCAGATAGCCGTGAATTTCCGTTTGGTAATCAGTGATGGGGGTACGGTTGAGCTTGATATGCCGATCATGCCAATAAATTTCAGTTTCATCTTGCAGGTTGGGCGGCAGAGTGGGGAAAGCATCGACTAGCAGTTCGCCCTCCAGCGCCTTAGCGTCGTCCCCCGTAAGTCGCTCCATCGCGGTATTCATCGTGCGGATGCGCCCGTTACCATCTACAATCAGCAGGCCATCCGGCATATTGGCGATAACCTTATCGTAAGCGACGGGCAACAGGTCGAACACGCGCAACTGCAACAGGCCAATGCCGATGGCATAGCTAATCACCGATGTTACAATCGGCGTAATATCCAAATATACCCGGTTTGTAAACGGCGCGATGAATACCATCACCACAAAAGTGACCAAAAATGCCCACGTAAACGGGGAAATCCTGCGCCCGGCGCGGCGGCCTTGCCAAGCCCATCGGGTAAACAGCACAAACCCGGCAATAGCATAGCCCAGTGTGACAAAAGTAAACAGGGGGTATAAGGTCTGGTGGGTTTCTATCACGGTGAGGAAGCCAAGCGGCGATTCTACAATTTTGGGCGCATAAAACCAGCCGGGCGGGTTCACCAAAGCCAGCGTACACATCAGCATCACGGGCAGGGTAAGCGTGATGAGCCAACGACGGGAAAGCACCTGTGTGTTATCCGTCAGGCGCAAGACCAGCACCAGCCATGCCAGCCCCACCCAACAAATAATACCCAGCTTGATGCGATGCAAGGCCATCATCAGCGCTTCGTTTTCCACAGCGAGTATCAGCGCGTAGCCGATGCACCAACCACCCAGTAGCCACATTAATAAACGTAATTCCACCGCGCCCCGTACCCGCCGTTGCGTGCTGAGGTCAGCAATCCACAGCGAGATAAAGCCGGAAAGCAAGGATAATGTGATAAGCCCGACGAGTAACCCCATATAATTTACGTTCTTTATAATTTAACGATAAAAAAAAGAACTTCATAAAGCAGTTATCATTATTGTAACCTAGAATAGCTTCCCTGCAAGCGAGTGCGACAATTATAGACAGGGCAATCACAGTAACTTATGAGGCAGGCATTGGCGCTTGTTGATAGATGCCGACTGTGACCGCCCGCCCCTAGCAAAATCTGCCCCAATGCAGTAGAGTTTGCCCGTAAGTTGTTATGCGCCCAATAGACGAGACGGTGTAACGCTCATGGCAGAACCCTTAAAGCCTGTCAACCTCATAACACCAGAAGAAGCTAAAGCCCGGCTGGACGAAGCGATTCGTCAGCATCTTGGTGAAGATTGGGACGACCCCCTGCACGGCTGGACGGTGGTTAGCGGCCATAACTTCATGACACGGCTCACCAATGGCAAGCGCACGGTTGATTTTTACGTCGATTTAGTCGGCGAAATCAACATCGAAGATAAGCCCGCCATCACCACCGCCGAAAGCGGACGCACGGCGGCGTGGGTCGTGCTGGGGGCATCATTGTTAGTCGCCTATATCATCGCGCGGTTTTCCGGTTTTCTGTAGTAGCCAGCAGATAGTCGCTATAACCACCGATGAACCCCTTTAACGCGCCATCTTGCAGGCGTTCCACCCGGTCAACCGTGCGATCCAAAAAGTAACGGTCATGCGAAATCGTCAGGATAGCGCCTTCAAAATCGTGCAGTGCTTCCTCTAATACCTCACAGGATTGAATATCCAGATTATTAGTCGGCTCATCCAGCAAAAGCAGGTTCGGCGCTTCTAAGGTCAGCTTAAGCAATTGCAAGCGGCTACGCTCTCCTCCGCTTAAGGTGCGGATGGGCTGGCGGCACTGGTCATACTGGAAGGCAAAGCGCAACAACAAATTGACTGCCGCGCCTTCCGGCATCGGGCGAATATCGCGCAGGAGTTCAATCGGCGTTCTGTGCGCCCACACGCCCAGCGTTTGGTGCTCCTGTGAATAATACCCGATGCGCGTACTTGGGCCGATGTTAATGCGCCCGCTTAATGGCGCTAGCTGGCCTAAAATCAAGCGGAATAACACCGACTTCCCCGCGCCATTCGCCCCGATAAGCCCGACACGCTCCCCATGCCGGATGAGCAAATCCAATTCATATAGAATAAGGTCATCGTCAAAGCCCATCGTCAGCCCGGTAATCTCCAG